>CAYZXZ010000001.1:0-2397 GCA_964481615.1 uncultured Desulfobacteraceae bacterium
GCATCATCTTGACGACAACCAGGCCCGGCGCTTTTTTGCGGTTGCCGCCAAAGCATTGAAGGGAAACGGCCGCTGTTTGACCGTTGATCCCTGCCGCGTTCCGGAGCAGCATCCTGTCGCACGCCTGCTGATCCGTATGGACCGCGGTCGGCAGGTGCGCACGGTAAAAGGGTATGCTGCGCTGGCCGAATCCGCCTTTTCCAAAGTAGCCCAAGATATACGCCACGACATTCTACGTGTTCCATACACGCACAATATAATGGAAAGCACACACTGATGGGCAACAAAACAATGCGGTATTTTGATTGGCAAAAAGCGTTAAGCGCCCTGCTGAATCAGCATGTGAACGCATTGATTTGCGACCGGGAATTCATGGGCCATGCGTTTGATTCATCGGAAACAGGTTGCCGGCCGATGCCGCCAAAAGAAAAGCTTGCCATTCTTATAGGGGAGGCTGAAAAAACCTTGATTATGATAGCGCCGCATTTACGGCCGGGAATGCGGCTGCTGGAAGTGGGCGGCGGTGTGGGGCTGGTATATGCCTTGTTACGCTCCTGCGGTTTTGACGTTGTATCGCTTGAGCCAGGTGCCGATGGGTTTGGGGACCGCCACCGGGCGGGCTTGCGTCTGCTCGAGCGTTTGGGGGTCGATTCCGGCGGATGGCTCAAGACGGGGATTGAGGATTTTCCCAGTTCAATCCCGCCGTTTGATCTGGTGTTTTCATATTATGTGCTGGAACATGTTCCCAATCTGGGCCGGGCGTTTCAGGTTATGGCCGGGGCTTTAAGCCCGGATGGATTGATGGTCCATCAATGCCCCAACTATACCATACCGTTTGAGCCCCACTACAACATACCGCTTATTCCCTTCAAACCGGAATGGACCCAGGCGCTTTCCCCTGGTCTGCGTCACAAGGGGCTTTGGCGGGGGCTGCGTTTTACCACCGTGGAATGCATCACCCGGTTGTGTGCGCGGCATGGACTGAGGCCGGTTTTTCGTAAGGGCATGATCGCGGGGGCTTTTGAGCGGGTCCTTGATGATCCGCTGTTTGGTGCCCGCAAGCAGGGTTTCGTTAAAATTGCCCGTTTGTTGAAGGTCACCGGAATACTTACGACGCTTCGGCGTCTGCCGCCGGTTCTGGATACGCCCATGGAATTTACAGCAAGAAAAGTCTGAATACGAGGAATGGACATGAACGATTACATCCCTTTTAATCGTCCCTACATCGCGGGCAAGGAGTTGTATTACATTGCCCAGGCCGTTATCGACAACAAACGGATTTCCGGAGACGGGCCGTTTACCCAAAAATGTCAGGCATGGCTGGAAAAGACACTTGGCGCGAAAAAGGCCTTGCTGACCCATTCATGTACGGCCGCCTTGGAAATGAGCGCGCTGCTCTGCAATATCGGGCCGGGGGACGAGGTGATCATGCCGTCGTTTACCTTTGTGAGCACGGCCAACGCTTTTGTGCTCAGAGGCGGCGTGCCGGTGTTTGTGGATATAAGGGAAGATACGTTAAACATTGACGAACGGCTGGTTGAAAGTGCCGTTACGGAAAGGACAAAGGCCGTCGTGCCGGTGCATTACGCGGGGACCCCGTGCGACATGGATGTGATCATGGGGATCGCCCGTAAAAAGGGGCTGCGGGTGATCGAGGATGCGGCCCAGGGGCATTTGAGCACACACCGCAACCGGTATTTGGGCACTATCGGGGATCTGGGGTGTCTTTCTTTTCATGAAACCAAGAACATCATCAGCGGGGAGGGCGGGGCACTGCTGATAAATGATCCGGAAATGGCAGCCCGGGCCGAGATGATATGGGAGAAGGGGACCAATCGGAAGCGGTTTTTCCGGGGAGAGGTGGACAAGTACACATGGGTGGACATCGGGTCCAGCTACCTGCCCGGTGAAATCATCGCGGCTTTTTTATATGCGCAGCTTGAAATGGCCCAGACCATCATCGCGGCCAGGTGCCGGATTTTCGAGCTTTACATGACGGGGCTGAAGGAACTGGAAGCCCGCGGCGTTGTGCGGCTGCCGGCCATTGACGTCCAGGGAACCTGCAACGGGCATATCATGTATATCATCACCGGGTCCCTGGATGAGCGGACCCGGCTGATGGAATACCTCCAGGAACGGAGCATCAAGGCGGTGTTTCATTATGTGCCCCTGCATTCATCGCCCATGGGGAAAAAATGTTGCCGGGCGCACGGGAACTTGACCCATACGGACGGGATCAGCGAGCGGCTTCTGCGGCTGCCGCTCTATTACGAGATGAGCGATGATGAGGTTGAGCGGGTGGTTGAGGCGGTGGAAGAATTTTATAAATAATCGATACTTGTTAAGGCTGCCAGACCGCGGAAAATAGAGCCTGGGAACAGAGGCGTGGGGGGGGGG
>CAYZXZ010000001.1:2407-8036 GCA_964481615.1 uncultured Desulfobacteraceae bacterium
CCCCACGCCCCTTTTTAAGTTTCAATTCATTTTATTTGGAGATTTGATACAGGTGTAACACCTGCTCCGGCGTCAACGCCTGATGGAAAATCATCACATCATCCATAAGACCGTAAAAATATGTGTTATTCGTCGGGTCATACCAGATGGGAGGAAGTACTTTGTCGCCATTATAGGCGCGCGCTTTTGATTCAACACCGATAAAACCCCAGGATTCCAAACCGGTACCCATGGCGCCATTTGCATTCCTGGAAGCAACCTCCTGTCCGTCAATATATAATTTACCGACGGTTGAGTTGTAAGTTGCGACGACGAAATGCCAGTTGTTGACGGTGTAATCCGTGACGGAGCTCAAGCCATAAGCTTTGCGCGCCGTATTTGTAGCATCCCAGCCCGCATTCTGCATGGTCCCGCGCGTCTGTGTCGACATGAAAAGGTGCCAGTATTCAGCTCTGTCAAACGACACAATGGATAGCTGTTTTTCGATGTTAATTTGGGTCTTGATCCATGCGCCGACGGTTATCTGATTAACTGTTTCCCCTGCCCAGGCAGACCTCCTGTCATTGGGCCCGTAAAACATATTCAAGGCGATATAACCACCTCCAAACGAATATGCGCTGCTGGAATTGCTGAAACGGTCGGCAGCCAGCGTAGTAGCGCCGAAAACCTCTCCGTCATACCCGTTGCCCGTGGCGTCCACGGCATCGCCGCTGAATGGATAATGCGCAATGGGTACGGGAATTTCGATCCTTTCCACACGGACCGTGATGGTTTTTTCGGTATTGTTTCCCTGGTCTTTCGCCCGGATCAAGGCGGTCCCGGCCCGCGGGTTGGCCGGCAGCCGCAGAATGGCGACGGAGTTGCCATAGGTGTCTGTATCCGGCGCAACAATAACAGTATTGCTGTTGCTGGAAGACCACGCATAATTAGGTGCGCTGGTCGCCTTATAGGTCACGGCTTCCAGAGGAACGGTCGGGGACGGATACGCGGCCGCCCAGTCCGCAAAGAACGGGTAAGCGGAGGCGACGAACCGGATAACAAACTCCTCCTCGCCCCAGGGGTTGGTGGCCGTGGGATTCACGTAGACCTTCCCGGGGATGCCGTCGAAGAAGTCGCAGGTTTCAAATGCGCCGGAAATGCTTTGCTGGTTCGGGTTGGCGTTGTCGTTGATGGAGATGTCCAGGTCCGTGGTGTTGGCGCAGTTGCCGGCGGGATAAATGTAACTTTTGTAATTGAGCCAGTAGAAGCTGTTGGCAAAATCCACGATCTCATCCTGGATATGACGCGCGGTGTTGACCAGATCGGTTCCGGGATCCGGCACGGAATAGTATCCTGCGTTACCGAACGCCTTCAGATCATTGCGATTGGCCTGGGTGACAAGATCATCGCCCACGCCCACGCAGACGACCTGCTTGTTATCTTTGATTTCACCTATGACCGCGGCTTTTGAGCCAAAGCCGGAAAGGGATTCCCAGCCGTCGGTCAGGACCACCAGGACTCCCTGCCGGAGCATCTTGTCGCCGCTTCTCGGGGCCTGGTTATTCTGCCAGAGGCGCAGGGCATGCACCATGCCGCCGTAAAAGTTGATGGCGCCTACGCCGGGTGGAATGGAATCAATGGCCGCGTTGAGCGTGTCCTTGTCCGTGGTGAAATTCTGCACCAGGCGACTGTCGCCCTTTTCGGTAAATGACCAGATGGCGATTTCCTGCTGGTTGCCGTTGGTTGCATTCAGAAGCGGTCCCTTATCCGTATCATCCTTGGGATCATCCACAAAAGCGCGACGGACAAAGGCTTTTGCCGCTTCCTTCATCAGCGCCAGGTTGTCGCCGTCCGCATCGGTGCTGGGGGAATTGTCGATGAGCAGGACGGTTTTTAACGTATAGGAATAATCCGACGGCAGGCGGTTCCGTTTGCGCAGGTTGGTTTCAGATGTTTCCCGATCCACCTGGTTTTGGGAGGCTGTCCCTTTGTTTTCGAACAGGGTGAATTCCTCGCGCTTCATGTTCGTGATCCATTTCCACTGCTTATCGGTCGGGTCGGTTTCCCGGACCTGGAAAGTGGCGTCCACGTTCCACGGGCGTTCGGATTCCAACTCGTGCTTGAGAATTTCATATGAAAATTCCCGGACCACGACTTCAACGTTGAGAATTGCGGAAACGTCGTTGGCCGTATCCGTGACCCGGATGGTTGTTTCTCCGGTATTGTTGACGGTGATGACGGCGGCCGCGGTATTTCCTGATTTGGGGGCGACGGTAACCACATTGTTATCCCCGGAGGTCCAGGTGAATTTCGAAGGCACTTTGCCGGTGCGGGAATAGGTGAGGGCGGACACGTCGCTTTGTTCGGTGACGATGCCGGCAGCCTGGCCCCGCTCTATCACGAAGGTTATTTTCTTGATGCCCGAGGGATCCGCTGCGCTGGCATTAAAATAGACGCCATTTCCGGCGATGAACTCCCTGCTGCTGAAACTGCCCGCAATGATGGCATCGTTGCCGGTGTTTGGATTTCCGTCTACGGCCACTTCAAGGGTATGATCCAGTTTGGAGCCCGGAGCGCCGAACTTCTCGCTCCTGTATTGAATCCAGTAAAAGCCGTCGGCAAAGGCGACCATCCGTTTCTGGATGGTTTTCATCTGCTCAGCGAGGTTGTCGGTGTCGGATACCGGGTAATACCAGCCGCTGCCGAGGCGTTCCATGTCCGCCAGGACGCCCGCGGGGATTTTGGATCCCACCGGAACCGTGACGACGCGTTTGTTGTCTTTGTCCCTGGCGGCGATGGCGTCATTGACGCCATAGAAACCGGCGGTGTCATTGCCCTGGGTGATGGCCACCACAAAGCCCTGGGTCAGTTCTTTGGATGCGGGAGACGGATTTTCCTCCCAGAGGCCCAAGGCGTATTGGACCGCTCCGTAGAAATTGGCGGCCCCGAAAGAGCGTTTAATGGCCTGGGGGCTGCCAGGGGTGAGATATGTCGTTAAAGTTGAACCATAGGGGGTGAAATCACGGATCAACTCCGGATCACCGTCGTTATCAAAAGCGACAATGGCGAATTCCTGCTGCAATTTTGAGTCAACCTCTTCCAGAACGGACAGGGCGCCCTTTAGTATGTGATCGAGGGTTTCGGCGGACACGGTTGCCGAGTTGTCAATCAGAAAGACGGTTTTCAACTGGTATTCATATTCCGGGGGAAGCAGATCCCGCCTGCGGATATTGATGTTGGATGTAATCGGATCAAGGAGAGCGCTGTTTTCGTGGATATTGAAATCAGCGGCTTTCAGGCCGGATACGCCGATGCCGCTCGCATCGGTGACCTGGAGGGTGATGTTGACATACCAGGGGGCCTGGGCGAAAAACTTCAATCCGCTGTTGCCGGCACCGAGAGGCCCGGCGGTCGATGATGATTCGAAGTCTGACACGCCGTCATAGCCGATCAGTCGATATTCCGCCGAGTCTCCGCTGCTGTTGCTGCATCCGATGATGCTGCCTGCCGCCATCAACAATATAATGGACAGCGCCATCAGAAATAAACGGTGGCATGAATAACGTTGGTCATTTTTTTGGCTGATCATTGGTATCACTCCCCTTTTGAAGTCGTCGTGATTGGGCATGGGTGCTGATTTTTTCTGGATTTCATCGTTTATTACCGTTTACAGCGTTCACCGAACGCTCAACGTTTACCGGAAATGTAAACATTAAATACCATAATCACATCAGAATGCAACAATAATTTTTTGGGCAACAACCCGTCAAGGTTTGACATCAAGCCCTGATCCCACCAGTTCAATAATTTTATCCACAAAAAACCACATTTCATAATTTTCAATAATTGTTGGAAAAAATAAAATTCAATTGTTTTTTTCTTGACTTTTTATTTTGAATAACGGTATTGAAATACATAAATGTGGTTTAAAGTGGAGTCCGTTGAAGGAGGGGTAAATGTTTCGGGGAACTTCGTTCCATACCTTAGACGACAAGGGACGTATCATTATCCCGTCACGGTTCAAGGATGAGCTGAGTTCACGGGGCAGCGCCGACCATTTTTTTCTCACGGCCCTGCATGGCGGGCTGATGGCCTATCCCATCAAGGAATGGGAAGCTCTCGAAAACCGCATTGTTGATCGTACGGAAACCAGTCACGCCCTTTGGCTGTTCAAGCGTTACTTCATCGGTTCCGCTGTGGAATGCAAGCTGGATCGACAATCCCGGGTGGTCATTCCGCCGGCTCTCAAGGAAAAAGTCGCTCTTGACAAAGAAATCGTTCTGGTCGGCGTTCTGAATCGTTTTGAAATCTGGCCCAAAGAGACGTGGGAAGACAACAGCCGGAAGCTTGATGAAGACATGCGGCAAGAGGAGGGTTTGAAGGAAGTCAAGTCACTTGGAATATACTAAGGCGATGCAGTTTCGTCACACGCCGGTGATGGTCCGCGAGGTCCTTTCTTATCTGGATTGCAAGCCTGGTGATCTTGTTGCGGATTGCACCCTTGGCGGCGCGGGGCATTCAAGGGCGATTCTCGAACACATTCTGCCGGGAGGCATGCTGATCGGCATTGATCAGGATAAGGATGCCGTACGACATGCCGCGGAGGTCCCGGACATGGCAAGATCCTGTGTTCGATTGTTTCATGACAATTTCGAAAACCTCCCTTCCATCCTTTCTCAAATCGGTTCTCAAATCGGTATTTTTGCTTTAGACGGTGTCCTGGCCGATCTCGGCCTGTCGCAATATCAGATTGAAGCCAGCGGCCGGGGGTTCAGCTTCAGGCAGCATGAACCACTGGACATGCGGATGAACGCGGATGCCGATGTGACCGCCGGCGATATCGTCAATGCCGAATCCGAAGAGCGTCTTGAATTTATCTTCAGGAAATACGGCGAGGAACGATGGGCTGGAAGGATTGCACGCCGGATTGTCGCGGCCCGGGCGGGAAAAACCATCCGGACCGCCAGGGAGCTTGCGGACCTGGTGGAAGCCGCCGTCCCCCGGCGGGATGCCGCACGGCGAAAAATACATCCCGCCACCAAAGTGTTTATGGCGCTGCGCATCGCGGTCAACAGGGAACTCGACATTCTCGATGATTTCATTATCGCAGCCGTTGAAAGTTTAAAACCCGGCGGCCGTATCTGTATCGTGAGCTTTCATTCCTTAGAGGACCGGATCATTAAAACCCGGTTCCTGGAAATGGCAAAAGCCTGTGTCTGCCCGCCGGATTTTCCGCAGTGCGTATGCCGGCGGCAACCGCAAATCAGGGTGCTTACCCGCAAGGTCGTCCGTCCGGCAGCAGACGAAATCGATGTCAACCCCATGGCGCGGAGCGCCAGGCTGCGGGCCGCGGAGAAACTTCAGCCGGAACCTCGCCATCAAGGAGGCCTGTGACATGAAAACAGTAAAGGTTGCCGTCCTGAGCGTTTTGGTGCTGGTGATTTTTGTCATAGGCGCGATAGGACCGCCTAAAACCAGAAACAGTTTCATTCTCCCTGCCGGGTATTGCGCGCAATGTCTTGAGCAGATGGAAGGGGCCTGAGGCGCTCGTCAGATGAGCTGGAGGCTCAGCATGGCGTATCGGACAGATCCAGGGCGATAATGCCGGATTTTTTTGGAACCGGTGGACCGGGATGAAAAACAACAAAAA
>CAYZXZ010000001.1:8054-38362 GCA_964481615.1 uncultured Desulfobacteraceae bacterium
CCTTCATTACGACCAGAGTCATCAGCATCGGCCTGGGCCTGATGCTGATCTGTATCGCCGGGTTCTTTTTACAGACATGGATAGGCGTTCAGTGTATGCGAACCGGTTATGAAATAGCCGAAGCCATAGTCCAACAGCAACAACTGCTCAACATTCAGGAAAATCTGAAAATCGAACTGGTGCGGCTGCAATCGCCTCAAATACTGGGAAAAGTCGCCAAAGAACAATTCGGACTCACAATACCCAAACCGGATCAGATCGTGGTTGTCCCATGAATAACATCGGAGTGGAAAAAAAACGGATTGACTTGCGAAATCGCCGCATCACCATCATCGGCGTGGTTTTTACGCTTTTATACGCGGTCATCGGCATCCGGGCGTTTTATCTGCAGGTCGTCCAGGAAAACATGCTGTCGGGGCGGGCGTCCGGAGAGTATCTGAAAACATTGAATCAAAGGGGGAAGCGGGGGACCATCTATGATGCGAAATCGCGGGAACTGGCCCTGAGCAAGAATGTCGTCTCCATCGGCATTCACCCGAAATGGATAAAGGATAAGCCGGGCGTGGCCGCGATCATAGCGGACCGGATCGGAATGGACCGTTATGCAATTGAACATCTGCTCAATTCACGACAGTCATTTACCTGGATCAACCGGAATGTTTCGCCGGTTCACGCGGCGGCCCTTCAGGCAAACAGGATTCACGGCATTGAATATTTCCCGGCCTATTCCCGGGTCTACCCGAACAAGGCGCTTGCGGCCGAGGTGCTGGGATTTACGAACATCGACGAAATCGGCATTGAAGGCCTTGAATTCCTCTACAACGACTGCCTGACGGGCGACATGATGCATTGGACCATCACCAAAGACGCCCACGGTCGAACCGTAAACCATGACCGGGTCTGCGAACCGTCGCATGAGGGCAACAGCATCGAATTAAACATTGACGCCACCATTCAGTACATTTCCGAAAAGGCCCTGCAGCGGGCCGTGGAAGAAAACAATGCCAAGTCGGGTTTCGCCGTTGTAATGGAATCGAAAACAGGCGCCGTTCTTGCCATTGCCCATTTCCCGACATTCAATCCCAACTCCTTTTCGGTATTTCCCGGAGAAAAACGGCGGAACCGGGCCCTTGCGGATCAATTTGAACCCGGTTCCACGCTGAAGGTTTTTCTGGCGGCGGCCGCATTGGAATCGAGGCTGGTTACTCCGGATACCGTCGTTTTCTGCGAAAACGGCCGGTATCGCATCGGCCGGAAAACAATTCGCGACACCCATCCCCACGGGAGCCTGACATTGAGTGAAATTATTGCCGTATCGAGCAATATCGGCACGGCAAAGGTGGCCCAGCGGATCGGACCGGAAGCTTTGCACCGTACGCTGGCGAATTTCGGATTCGGGGCGAAAACGGGGATCGATTGTCCCGGGGAGGCGCCGGGACGGTTGCGGGATTATCGCGCATGGAAGCCCATCGATCACGCCACCATCGCTTTCGGGCAGGGCATCACCGTAACCGCCATTCAACTGGCTGGGGCCGTGGCGGCCATCGCCAACGACGGCATCCTGATGAGACCGCGTATTGCCAAGGCCATTCGAGACGCAAACGGCAATATCGTCGCCTCGTTTCCTCCCGAGGAGCAGCGCAGGGCGATTTCATCGGAAACCGCACAGGCGTTAAAAAAAATAATGCGGGCCGCAACGGAAAAAGGCGGAACAGGCACTCGTGCCGTGCCGGTGGGATTTTCCGTTTGCGGAAAAACCGGAACCGCCCAGAAACTCAACGACCAGGGAAATTACAAGGATTGCGAGTATAACGCCGTTTTTGCGGGCTTTGCGCCGGCGCTGGCTCCCGAGCTGACGGTTGTGGTGGTCATCGAGGAGCCGCGGAAGCAACACTACGGGGGCTTGGTGGCGGCCCCGGCATTCCGGGAAATCGTGCATGAATCCTTTAATTACCTCAATATCCCGCCCGAACCCATAGAACCCATAGTGGATCGGCTGGATGTATCCAAAGAGAAACCCAGGCAGGGCGCATGAAGCTTTCAGCGATGATGGCGGCCATCAGATCGAGACATGCGGGGATTTTGTCCGAAACGGACAATCCCGCCGCTGATCCCGATATCGGCTCGATTCATTACCGCTCAGGCGATGTCTTGCCGGGAGGGCTTTTTATCGCCCTGAAAGGCGCCCATGTCGACGGGCATCGGTTTGTGGGCGAGGCGGTGGAAAAAGGCGCCGCGGCGGTCATCGTGGCCGATCCATGCCGGGTTCCGGACAAGATCGTCACGGTCCGGGTGGCCGATACCCGAAAGGCCATGGCGGTGTTTTCCGCCGCGTTTTACGGCAGGCCTTCCGAAAAAATGACGGTGATCGGCATCACGGGCACCAACGGAAAAACCACCACCGCGTTTCTGATCGAGCATCTTTTAATTGCCGCCGGGTTTCGGGTCGGCGTCATCGGCACCATCAATTACCGGTATCTCGGCAAAGCTTATCAGAATCCCCTGACAACGCCGGAGTCTCTGGACCTGCAGAAGATCCTGTCGGACATGCATGCGGCCGGCGTGACCCATGTGGTCATGGAGGTCTCCTCCCACGGCGTGGCCTTAGACCGCATCGCAGACTGTTGTTTCGATATCGGGGTGTTCACCAATCTGTCCCAGGACCACCTCGATTTTCATGGAACCATGGACGCTTACTGGGCCTGTAAAAAACAGTTCTTTACGGATCACCTGTGTCATGGTCCCAAGCGCGACCGGGCCGTGGCCGTGGTCAATGCCGGTGATCCCAAAGGCGGGGAGCTTATCGATGCCTTGACATCCATACCCGTCATATCCGTGGGCCGGTCGCCGTCGCACGGGATATATGCCGACAATGTTCATATGGATCAGGCCGGGATTTCGGCAAAGGTCTCAAGCCCGTTCGGAGAACTGGCGGTTACATCGCGGCTGGTGGGAGGGTTCAATTTTGATAATATTCTCTGCGCCGTCGGTGTCGGAGCGGCTCTGAAGCTTGCGCCGGCCGTTATTGAAAAAGCCGTGGCAAGTTTTGAGACCGTCCCCGGTCGACTGGAAAGGGTTTTCGATCCGTCTGGCCGCCACGTGTTTGTGGATTACGCGCATACGCCGGACGCACTGGCCAATGTGTTGTCCACCTTAAAGGAGATCATGCCGGGAAGACTGATCTGTATTTTCGGGTGCGGCGGGGACCGGGACAGAGGCAAACGTCCGCTGATGGGCGGCACGGCAGCCCGATGGAGCGATCTGGCGATCGTCACATCCGACAATCCGCGATCTGAAAATCCCGGAGCCATCATCGCCGATATACTGATCGGGGTCCGACCGGTCATGGAAAAGCAATATCGGCCGGCGGATCTTGAAAAGGGATTTTTAACGCCGGGGTTTGCCGTGGAACCGGACCGGGCCGCGGCCATCCGACTGGGCGTCCGGGCCGCGCGCAAAGGCGATACCGTATTGATCGCGGGCAAGGGGCACGAACCATATCAGCTCCTGGGAAAGCAGGTGGTCCCGTTTGATGATCGCAAAAAGGCCGCAGAGGCCCTTCTAAATCCATGCGAAACACCTCGGGCGGATTATGGCGCATGGGCGCAGCGTGCCGTGTCCGTGCAAAAGGCAGGCAACAAAGAGATGACCCCGATCCCCTGGACCACCGAAGATATTCTGGCGGCCACCGGCGGCCAAGTGCTGAGGGCGGGCACAGAGGATCGGCGCGCGGTGTCCGGTAATGGATCTGTTTGTTCCTTTGGATCCGTTTTTATCGATTCCCGCGACATCCCTGAAAACGGGCTGTTTGTCGCGATAAAGGGTCAGCGTTATGATGGGCATGCATTTATCGGGCAGTTAGTGGCAGCCGGGGTCAGAGGTTTTGTGATCGGCCGGCAAACGGCCGGGGATGTCGTCAATATGTTGGACGCAGAACGGGATGTTCTGGTGATCGCCGTTTCCGACACGGTCCGCGCCCTGGGTGATCTGGCCGCTTATCACCGACGGCGGGCGGGGATTCCGGTGGTGGCCGTCACCGGCTCCAACGGCAAGACTTCCACCCGTGAGATGACCGCGGCCGTTCTCCGGCGGAAATTTCATACATTGTCCACGGCTGGCAATTTCAACAACGAAATCGGTCTGCCGCTTACCCTGCTGCGCTTGAACAGCGGTCATCATGCCGCGGTGGTGGAGATGGGCATGAATCACCCCGGAGAAATCCGGCGCCTCAGCAAGATCGGGAAACCCGATGTGGGGGTGATCACCAATATCGGTTCAGCCCATCTGGAAGGACTCGGTTCACTGGAAGCGATCATGCACGCCAAAGCGGAGATCATGGACGGGATGCCCGATGACGCGCCGCTGATCACAAACGGGGATAATCCCTTTTGCCGCCGGATCGCCGCGTCTGCAGCCCGGCCGGTGATGTTTTTCGGCACGGCGGAAACCGCCCATGTCCGGGCCGTCGCCGTGGAGACCTCCGACATCGGTTCGCGCTTTACGCTTTGCCTTCCCGAAGATCGGATCGACATCGAATTGAAGGTTCCGGGAGCCTTCATGGTGGCCAATGCACTGGCGGCAGCGGCCGCCGGCCATCTCCTGGGTGCGACGCCGCGGCAGATCAAGGCGGGGCTTGAATCATCTGTCCCGGTCAAGGGCCGCATGAATCTGATGGCAACCCCCTGGGGCGGAACGGTCATCGATGATACCTATAATGCAAACCCGGACTCCATGTCCGCGGCCATTCAAACCCTGGTCTCCCTTGCGGGCCGAAACCGCGCCGTGCTGGTGGCCGGCGACATGATGGAACTCGGCGAAAGCGCAGCGGCGCACCATGAGCAGATCGGCAGGCTTTCCGCGGAACTGGGGATCGCACAAATCTTTGCAACCGGACAGTATGCCGGGGACCTCGCCCGGGGAGCCAGCGGCGCGGGTATGCAGGATGAGGCGATCATAACAGGAGAAAAAAAGGAATTGATGGCGGGTCTGACCGGATACCTCAGATCCGGGGACTGGGTTCTGGTCAAAGGATCCCGGGGCATGGAGATGGAGACGGTTGCACAGTTTCTGAAGGAAAATTTCGCGCCCGGCAGGACCGGGGAAAACAGAAAACCATAGGTCACATATGCTCTATTATCTGCTGTATTCATTGCAATCGGATATATCGGTATTCAATGTCTTCCGGTATATCACGTTTCGCACCATCTGTTCCAGTCTGACGGCCCTGGTGATCTGTTTCACCCTGGGGCCGTGGGTGATCCGGACCCTTTCCGAGCATCAGATCGGTCAATATATCCGTAAAGTCGGGCCGTCACGGCACCAGGACAAGGCCGGGACCCCGACCATGGGCGGAACCCTGATCATTCCGGCCATTTTCGTGTCCACCATCCTCTGGGCGGACCTGGCCAATTTCTACATATGGATCGTACTGCTGGTGATGGCCGGGTATTTCATGATCGGTTTTTTCGATGATTATCTCAAACAGATCAAAAAGCGGAACATGGGATTGAGCGCCCGGAACAAGTTTGTTCTGCAGATTCTGATTGCCGCGGCCGCCGGATATCTGATCTATCAATATCCGGGGTTTGACGGCCGGGTCACCATTCCCTTTTTTAAGGCCGTTTCCCCGGATCTGGGAGCGGGATACATCCTTTTCACGGTTTTCGTGATCGTCGGCACATCCAATGCCGTCAATCTCACCGACGGTCTCGACGGGCTTGCCATCGGTCCGGTGATCATCGCCGCCGGCACCTATATGTTGTTTGCCTATGTGGCCGGGCATTCCAAGATCGCCAATTATCTCCAGATCAATCATGTTGCCGGGTGCGGGGAACTGACCATTCTCTGCGGGGCCGTTGCCGGCGCCGGTCTGGGATTCCTCTGGTTTAATTCATACCCGGCTCAGATTTTCATGGGGGATGTGGGGTCCCTGCCACTGGGGGCGGTACTCGGAGCCACGGCCGTGGTCACCAAGCAGGAGATCCTGATGGTGATCGTGGGCGGCATCTTCGTGGTGGAGGCCCTGTCAGTGATTCTGCAGGTATCCTTTTTCAAGATGACGGGCGGCCGCCGGATTTTTCGAATGGCACCCATTCATCATCATTTCGAGCTCAAGGGATGGGCCGAAAGCAAGGTCATTGTCCGGTTCTGGATTGTGGCGATCATTCTGGCGTTGATCTCTCTTAGCACCCTGAAACTTCGATGAAGACAGGCGGTTTTGGTCCGTGGAAATTAAAAACAGAAAAGCGGTAGTCGTGGGATGCGGAAAAACGGGTCGATCCGCGGCCGGATTTCTTGTCCGGCGGGGCGCCCGTGTTACGGTCACCGATGCAGCGGCCGAAGCGGTGCTCGGCGCAGCAACAGCCGGTCTTTCGGCCCTGGGGGTCGCGCTGGAATTCGGCGGACACCGACCGGAAACCTTTGCGGCAGCCGATATGATCATCGTGAGTCCGGGCGTGGCCCATACCATCGAACCCATTGCGGCGGCAAAGGGGGCCGGGATACCGGTAATGGGCGAAATCGAGCTGGCGTTCCGTTTCATCACGGCGCCCATACTGGCTGTTACCGGCACAAACGGAAAATCCACCGTTACTCTGCTCCTGGGGGAGATGCTCAAGGCCTCGGGCTGGAAGGTTTTTGTGGGCGGCAATATCGGAACGCCATTAATCGACTGTATCGACGCGGATAAACCGGCGGAACGGATCGTGGCCGAAGTCAGCAGTTTCCAGCTCGACACCATCGACGCGTTCCGGCCCGTTGTGGCGGTGCTGCTCAATATCACCGACGATCACCTGGACCGGTATCCGGATGCCGATGCCTACGCCCGGTCCAAGGGGCGGATCTTCATGAACCAGAGCGCAACCGACACCGCCGTCATCAACATGGCCGACCCGAAGGTCCGGCAGGTCTTTGAACAGCGATGCGCCGTCGTTTCGCATGATCCGCCGCGCCGGTTCATTTACGGGCTCGATGCGGATCAGCAACACCTGGCCGGGCAGATGGACGGCCGGGCGTGGATATCGGATGCGGCGGTCTGTTTTGAAACACCCGAGAAAAGAGCATTTTCCATTCCCCTTTCGGATATCCTGCTGGCCGGTCGCCACAATCTGGAAAATATCTGTGCCGCGGGACTGGCCGCCCTGGCAGCGGGCGGGACCCCGGAAGGGGTCTCAACGGCGGTGCGCGGTTTTACGGGATTGCCCCACCGGGTTCAGTATGTGGATAGCGTTAACGGGGTGAAATACGTCGATGATTCAAAGGCCACCAATGTCGACGCGGTGGCAAGGGCATTGGAAGCCTTTGACGGGTGCGTGGTTCTGATCATGGGAGGACGAGACAAGGGCGGCAGCTACGCGCCGCTGAAAAGCCGTTTTGCGGGTCGTGTGCGACATCTGGTTGTTCTCGGGGAGGCGGCGGAAAAAATTGCCGCTGCCCTCAAGGGTGCGGCGCCCGTCACAAGGGCCGCGAACATGGATGCCGCTGTCCGGGCCGCCGGGGCCGCGGCTGTTTCCGGAGATACGGTCCTGCTGTCGCCGGCGTGTTCCAGTTTTGACATGTACGATGGTTACGCCCAGCGGGGCGAGGACTTTTCCCGGGCCGTCCGGGAGATGAAACGGGGTACTTCATGACCACAACGGAGACGAAACGGCATTTTCTGGCATACGATTATGGGCTGCTGGTCCCGGTGCTGATGCTGACAGGGATCGGCGTGATCATGGTTTACAGCGCCAGCAGCGCGATCGCCCTGAAAAATTTTAATAATGAATATTATTATTTCCACAGGCATCTGGCATTCGCCCTTGCCGGCCTGGGGGCCATGCTCATCTGTCGCTACATACCCTTCCGGATCTATCGCGGGCTTCCCTATGCCTTGCTCGTGCTGGCGGTGGGACTGCTGATTGCGGTTTTCCTCCAGGGGATGGGACATGCCGCCGGCGGCGCCACCCGGTGGCTTAACCTCGGGGGGTTCCGTTTTCAGCCCGTGGAGGTCGCCCGGTTCGCCCTGATCGTTTTCCTGGCGTATTCGCTGACGAGAAAACAGGATCGCATCGAGACCGCCGCCATCGGATTCCTTCCTCATGTGGCGGTTCTATCACTGTTGACGGGTCTGTTGATATTTCAGCCGGATTTCGGATCATTTGCCATTTTCTGGATGCTGGCATGGGTGATCATGTTCGCCGGACGGGTCCGCCTGGCCCATCTCGGGTCGGCCCTGATCCCCATCGTACCGATGGCAATCGTGTTGATCATTTTTTTTCCGTATCGACTGGATCGGGTCAAAATTCTCTTTGATCCGTGGAGTGATCCGCTCGACAAGGGATACCAGATCATTCATTCCATGATGGCATTCGGTTCCGGCGGGCTGTGGGGCAAGGGGTTCGGCCAGGGGTATCAGAAGCTGTTTTATCTGCCGGCGGCCCATACGGATTTTATTTTTTCCATCATCGGCGAGGAAGGCGGACTTGTCTGGGTGCTGGTGGTGCTGGGACTTTTTCTGGTCGTATTATGGCGGGGAATCAGCATCGCCAGGGCGGAGCGGGAGTGTTTCGGATCATTGCTGGCCCTGGGACTGACCGCATCCATCGCGCTTCAGGCCGCGGTCAACATGGCGGTAACGCTGAGTCTGCTCCCCACCAAGGGACTGACCCTGCCGTTTTTGAGTTACGGAGGGACGGCTCTGGTAATGAATCTGGCGTTTGTCGGGGTATTGATGAACATATGGGCGTCCAAGAAAAAATAGCGGGTGAAATGCCGCGGATTGCAAGCGTGGTCATCGCGGGCGGTGGGACAGGCGGACATCTGTTTCCGGGAATCGCCGTGGCCGAAGAGTTCAGGCGCCGGGATCCCGGATGCCGCATCGTCTTTGTATCCAGCGGCCGTCCCCTGGAGGAGCGGGTTTTGTCGGCAAGCGGGTTTGAAAAAATCCTTATCCCTGTTGAGGGGATCAAGGGAAGGCAGGGCATGGCGAAATTAAAATCCGGTCTCAGACTGCCCCTGGGTTTTGCCCGGGCCCTCATGCTGTTGCTGCGCATCCGTCCGGACGTGGTTGTCGGCATGGGCGGATATTCGGCCGGGCCGGTCGTTCTGGGCGCATGGATTCTCAGGTATTGCCGGGTGATCTGCGAACAGAACCGGCAGCCGGGAATGACCAACCGGATACTGGCCCGATTCGCCCAGCGCGTATACGTCTCGTTTCCGGACACGTTTGACGATGTGTCCGCGGAAAAGAAGATGCTGACCGGAAATCCGGTCCGCCGGCGGATATTAGAGGCCCTGTCCATACCCGAAAATATCTGTCCGGCAAAGCAGGACATATCGGATCGATTTACCGTGCTGATTCTCGGCGGCAGCCAGGGCGCGCACGGTTTGAACCTGGCGATGATCAACGCGGTAGATGACCTAGCCGAAAAGGAAAAATACCATTTTATTCACCAGTCCGGTACGGCGGATGCGGACGCGGTTGCGGCGGCTTACCGGGAAAAGGGTTTTTCCGCGGTGGTGGCGCCGTTTTTCGAGGATATGGCCGGGTTGTATCGGGGCGCCGATCTGGTCATTTGCAGAGCCGGCGCCACCACCGTTGCCGAGATCGCCGTTGCCGGAAAGGCGGCCATTTTCGTGCCGTTTCCGTATGCGGCCGACGACCACCAGATGTTTAATGCCCTTCATCTGGTGGAAGCCGGGGCCGCCGAAATGATTCTTGAAAAGGATCTGCGTGGATGCGATCTGGCCGGAAGAATCGCGTTTTATCGGCGGGAGCCCGAAAAACTTACGGCCATGCAGGCCGCGATGAAAGGATTCGGCCGGCCCGATGCGGCGGAAAAAATCATAGATGATATCCGCGGGTTAATTACATAATGTTTCGAAAACCTTATCATATTCATTTCGTGGGCATCGGCGGCATCGGCATGAGCGGCATTGCCGAACTGCTGCTCAACCTCGGCTACCGGGTGTCCGGGTCCGACAGGGTGCTGTCGGATGTGACCGAGCGGCTTCAGCAGCTTGGCGGAAACATCCATGAGGGGCATGACGCCGATCATGTCGTTGGCGCGGATGTCGTGGTGATCTCATCGGCGGTCCGGTCCGATAATGTCGAGGTCGAAGCAGCTCTGTCCCGATCCATCCCGGTCATCCCGAGAGCCGAGATGCTGGCCGAGCTGATGCGGCTCAAATACAGCATCGCCGTGGCCGGGGCCCACGGCAAGACCACCACCACCTCTCTGCTGGCGGCCATCCTGGGCGCGGGGGGGCTTGATCCCACCGTTGTCATCGGCGGCAAACTCAAAAGCATCAATACCAACGCCGTGCTGGGGCAGGGGGATTATATCGTAGCCGAGGCTGATGAAAGCGACGGGTCTTTTCTAAAAATGTCCCCGACCATCGCCGTAGTGACCAATATTGATCTGGAACATCTGGACTTCTACAAGGACATGGAGACCATCAAGTCGGTTTTTCTCGATTTCATCGACCGGGTGCCGTTTTACGGATTGACCGTGCTCTGCCTGGACAATGAGCCCATCCAGGACATCATTCCTGCCGTTAAAAAACGGTATGTGACCTATGGATTGAACGCCCAGGCTGATGTGCAGGCACGGGGAATCGGCTTCGAAGGCGAAAAAAGCCGGTTTCAGGTGTATCGCAACGAGCGGTTTGTCGGCGATATACTGCTTAACCTGCCAGGTATTCATAATATATCCAATGCGTTGGCTGGAATTTCGGTGGGATTTGAGCTGGCCATTCCTTTTGAGCGGATCAAGGCGGCCCTTGAAACCATTGAAGGGGTCCATCGGCGCATGGAAGTCAGGGGAGATGCCAACGGCATCAAAATTATAGACGATTACGGTCATCACCCCACGGAGATCCGGACCACTCTTGAAGCCGTCCGGAAAGGCTGGCCCGGCAGGCGGCTGGTGGTGATGTTCCAGCTTCATCGTTATACCCGGACCCGGGCTCTGTTTAATGAATTCACCCGGGCCTTTTACCAGTCCGATGTCCTGTTTCTGCTGCCCGTTTACGCGGCGGGGGAATCGGCCATTGAGGGGGCGGATGCGCCGGCATTGCACGCCGGCATCAAAAGGTACGGGCACAAGGATGTTCATTGCTTCGACGGCATGGACGCAGCCGTGGATCGCGCAATGGAAATGCTCAGCAGCGGGGATATCCTGCTGACCCTGGGGGCCGGGGATGTCTGGAAGGCCGGAAATGCGGTTCTGGCAAAGTTGTCCGCAAACAGCCAAAACGGTATGCGACTGCCATGACGACGGGAATCCCGACTCATATACGACAGCAACTGGCCGGCCGATTCGGCGACAGGGTGAGATTTGATGAGTCCATGGCCCATCATACGACCTTTCGGGTCGGCGGCCCGGCGGATCTGTTCGTCATGCCGGAAAACGAGGATGAAATCGAATTTCTGTTTTGCATGGCCAAACGATTAGACCTTCCCCATATTGTGATCGGCGGGGGCGCCAATATTCTTGTGCGGGACCGGGGCATCCGCGGGATGGTGATTGCACTGGCCGGATATTTTACGGGCATTACCCGCACTGACGAAGATTCGGGCGAGGTCCGGGTGACGGCATTGGCAGGGACCCGGCTCGGTGCCTGCTGCCGCCATGCCCTGAAGCATTCGCTGGCGGGTTTAAATTTCGCCCTCGGCATTCCCGGATCGGTGGGCGGGGGCATTCTGATGAACGCTGGCGCATCCGGTTCCAGTATGGAAAACGTGATCCGCGGTATCCGCATCATGACCGGAGATGCGGGCGCGGTTGATCTTGGCCCAAAAAATCTGAGCTGGGCGTATCGGGGATTGTCGGTTTTCCAGGCCTCTGATGCCCTTGCTCCGGGGGATTTTTTGATTTTATCCGGCGTTTTCGGTCTTTTGCCCGCGGATACGGAGTCACTTAAGGCCGAAGCCGGGCGGATCATGCGGAACCGGCGATCTTCCCAGCCCTGGGGCCGGCCCAGCGCGGGGTGTTTTTTTAAAAACCCGCCTTCGGCAGACCCTGCCGGAAAACTGATCGAGCAGGCGGGGCTTAAGGGCGTTTCCGCGGGCGGAGCCGAAGTGTCGAAAAAACATGCCAATTTCATCGTCAACCGCGATAACGCTTCGGCCGAAGATATCATTTTGCTCGCGGAAAGGGTTCAGGAAACGGTATTTCGGATCTTCGGGGTCGCTCTGGTCCCGGAAGTCAAGATCATTGGAGAGTGAGTCGTGTTTCGCAGGGTTCGAAAAAACAGAAAAAAAAATCAAAGCCGCCGGCCGGCCGAATCGATCCGAACGGGTATCGGTCTTGTGATTAAAACACTGGTCGGCCTGATAATAACGGCCGGAATGGGCGTCATGTTTATCATCTGTCACGATGTGGTGACCCAGTGCGATTATTTTAAGACCGAAGCGATCATCATCGAGGGCGCATCGTCGCTGACCCGGGATGAGATCCTCCAGGCGGCCGGCATCGACATTGACGCCAATACGTTTGCCGTTAACCTGTCCCTGGTCAGGGAACAACTTTTGGCGAATCCGTGGATCGCCGAAGCCGAGGTATACCGGGATCCCCTCCGGACGATCCGGATCCGCGTCCGGGAGTATAGGCCCCTGGCGGTAATCGACCTGGGCCGGCGATTCGTGATTAATCATGACGGCGATATCTTCACGGAAGCCTCGGATGAGGATGCCCTTGCAATTCCCGTTATTACAGGTGTCGATTATGAGGACTGGCGGGCGGAGCACGCATCCGACGGGCGGGTGTTTTCGGCGGTCATGGAAATTCTTGCCATGAATGCATCCGATACGGGTTTTTTTGCCGGGCATGGCGTCCGGGAGATCCGGGTGGACCGGGAGATCGGTCTGACCCTTTACCTGGAAGGGCCTGTCGGTTCCATGCGGCTTGGATACGGGGATTATCCGTTCAAGGAAAGACGGGCCGCCGGCGTTTTATCTTATATAAATACTATCAATAATGCCGGCGGGATCCCGGTCATATCCGATCTGGATCTGCAGAGTCCGGATTTTATCGTGGCAAAAATCGTGGAGACGGATGCAAAATCCGTCCCCGAAAAAACCGGCCCAAAGGGTAAGGAAGGAGGTTTGACGTGAAGCACCGTGAGGAGATCATTGTCGGGCTGGACATCGGCACCACAAAAATCTGTACGATTGTGGCCGAGACCGATGGCAGAAACTGCAACATCATCGGTATCGGAAGTTATCCGTCGGTGGGATTGCGCAAAGGGGTGGTGGTCAACATGGAAGCAACGGTCGATTCCATCAAAAAAGCCGTTGAAGAGGCCGAAATGATGGCCGGATGCGAAATTTCGTCCGTGTATGCCGGCATTGCGGGAGGGCATATCACGGGTTTCAACAGCAACGGCATTATTGCGGTCAAGGGCGATGAGGTCACCCAGGCGGATGTCGACCGGGTCATCGAAGCGGCCCGGGCCGTTGCGATCCCAATGGACCGGGAAGTCATTCATGTGTTGCCCCAGGAATTCATCGTTGACGGCGAGCCGCGCATCAATAATCCGGTGGGGATGGCCGGAGTCCGTCTGGAGGCGAAAATTCATATCGTCACCGGCGCCGTGACATCGGCCCAGAACATCGTTAAATGCGCCAACAATGCGGGACTTGATGTCTGCGACATCATACTGGAGCCGATTGCCTCCAGTGAGGCCGTCATGACTCTCGAGGAAAAAGAGGTGGGGACCGGCCTGATCGATATCGGCGGCGGCACCACGGACCTGGCCGTTTTTTCCGGGAACAACATCCGGCACACCTTTGTGCTGGCCATTGGCGGCAACAACATGACCAATGATATATCCGTGGGACTGCGGACGCCCATGACCGAGGCCGAGAAGATCAAGCTCAAATTCGGCACTTGTCTTCCGGACAGGGTTAAAAATGATGAAACCATCGAAATCTCGGATATCAGCGGCCGCGGGATGCGCAGGCTGCCCCGGCAGATTCTTGCGGAAATACTGGAACCTAGGGTCGAGGAGATCTTTACCCTGGTCAAGCGGGAAATTCATCGGGCCGGTATGAAGGACGCGATTTCCTCCGGCATTATTCTCACCGGCGGCGCATCCCTGCTGGAAGGGATCATAGAAGTCGCCGAATCGGTTTTTGAACTTCCGGTCCGTATCGGAACTCCCCGGGGGATCAGCGGTCTGGTGGATGTCGTCAATAATCCCATGTATGCCACCGGCGTGGGGCTGGTCCTTTACGGGGCGCAGAACCAGGATAAAAAGAAGTTTAGGATCAGGGATAACAATATTTTCAACCGGATCATGAAACGGATGCGCGCATGGTTTAAGGAAATCATATGAAGACTTTTTACGGCAGCGGATTTTTGATGGGATATGCGGTCATTTGAATAACGGGGGAAAAACACCAAATCATACCAAGCCAAAGGAGGTGGGGAATGAGCTTTAAATTGATTGAGACAGACAATATGGCAAAGATCAAGGTCATCGGAGTCGGCGGCGGCGGGTGTAATGCGGTCAACAACATGATCAACGCGGATCTCCAGGGGGCCCAGTTTTTTGTCGCCAACACCGACGCGCAGTCGCTGGCCTGTTCACGGGCGGATTATAAAATTCAGCTCGGAGAAGGCCTCGGCGCGGGGGCCGACCCCAATATCGGCAGGGAAGCGGCCCTTGAATCCGCGGACCTTATCCGGGAAGCACTGGCAGGCAGCCACATGGTTTTCATCGCCGCCGGACTTGGCGGCGGCACCGGCACCGGCGCGGCCCCTGTTATTGCGGAAATCTGCAAGGAGCTGGGGGCTTTGACCGTTGCGGTGGTGACAAAACCCTTTGCCTTTGAAGCCAGGAAGCGGGCCAAGCAGGCTGAAGACGGGCTTATCCGTTTAAAGGAAGTGGCCGATACGGTCATCGTCATCCCCAATGACAGGCTGCGCGGGCTGGCTTCCAAAAAATCTCTGTTCACCGACATGTTCAAACGGGCCGATGAAATTCTCCACCATTCCGTCAAGGGGATCACTGACCTGATCATCCGTCCGGGTCTGATCAACCTCGATTTTGCTGACGTCAAGGCCACCATGTCCAAGGCCGGCATGGCCATCATGGGCATCGGCGTGTCCAGTGGAGAAAACCGCGCCATCGAAGCGGCCGAAAGGGCCATTTCCCATCCCCTGTTAGAAGATAATTCCATTGCCGGAGCCCGGGGTGTTCTGATGAACATCACCGCCAGCTCGGATTTGACCATGGAGGAAACCATTGAGGCGTCCGAGCGGATTTATAATGAAATCGGCGATGATGATGTGGAAATCATCTGGGGGACCGCCATTGATGACACCCTGGGCGATGAATTGCGCGTGACCGTCATTGCCACCGGCATCGGCAACGGCAAAATGGCAGTCTCCAAATCGCCGATAAGGGCCATCAAGGAGATCACCCGCGGCGTGATCCGCACACCCACTCCGGAAGAGCTCAAAGACTTTGAAAGCGAGATGGGTCGTCCGGCCTTTATCCGCAAAAAGGAAGAGGTCAGCAGGGGAATGACGTCCGTGGCCGGTGCGCGGAAATCAGGCGTTATAAAGCGGGTGATTGGCGCATATGCCATCAAGGATGAGCCGGTTGAAGATTATGAAACCCCCACGTTTATGAGACGGAAAGCGGATTAGAACCGATCCCGGTCCGCAAGGCAATATCAGGCGGAACGCCTATATAAGCGGAATGCCTATATAAAATGATAAACCCATAGCTTTCTGCGGTTTTGTCGTAATCGATGGCTCTTGTGGTCATCCATGGTCAAATCCGTCACGCGGAAACAGGCTGATGATGTTCATCGGCCTGTTTCCGCATTTGCCGGCAGCAGCGGATGGCGGCGATGCAATGCTGTCGGAGGCGGGGGTTTTTGCATAATTTTCTGTTAGCATAATTTTCTTGACAAACCTGAACCGAAATAATAAAAGTTTTTTTTTGAAATACAGGGATTTGTATGGTAAACGTCTTGAATTTGTTTAATATTGTGTAAAAAGCATCCTGTTCCTCTGAAAGGAATCCGTGGAGATGACTTCAAAGAACGAAACCAAACTGGGTTATGCAATCGCTGTTGTCTGTCTGATTGTCGGCGTGCTTTTCTACGGCATGCTGCCGGCCAAACCGCTGGAAGTTCCCGTCCGCCTGATGTATCCGTCCGCCGGCGGAAAGGTCTTGTTTGACCATCAGGCCCATATGGATCTTTACGGCCTGTCATGCCGGGACTGTCACCATGCCGATGATGACGATTCCGTTTTACCGGGTTCCTGCGGTGAATGTCACCATGTCGCGTCGGAATATGTTCCAGCCCTTGGCGGGACCGGTAAATTTAATCATGACGCCCACAGCGCGGATTTCGGCATCGGCTGCACCGACTGCCATCATGAATACACGGAGGGTGATCCGGCCGGACCGTCGCCTTGCGCTGATTGTCACCAGAAAGGCGTCGACGACGAATCCATGCTGGGCAGGACCCAGGCGTTTCATCGCCAGTGCATCGGGTGTCACGAGGATATGGGATTGACGCCCGGAGCCGGCGATTGCACCGGATGTCACATGCCCCGGAAGAGAGCCGAAGCCCTTCACGATCAATGCATGGGTTGTCATGAAAACTTGGGCGCGGGCCCGACCATGGCGGATTGTGCGACATGCCACGGATATGGAAGCTGAACCGGCAGCGCCGGGACAACAGGTCCGGATGCAGACGCCAACAGAAAAGATTAATCCACTATCTGCAATTAAAGGTTGATGTATGATGAAGCGATCGTTCTTTGGAATCTTCAAGCCGAGGCTTGAATATGATGTGATCGATGACATCAAGGGCGAGCCGCTGGTCGTATCGCCGCAGAAAAAGATTACCCTGTTTATTGATCAGGTCTATGGAAAAATCAGCAACGCCGTGATCAAGGCGGGAGACGGCGTAAAGCGCGGACAGAAACTGGCGCTGACCTCCGGAAGCGATCGATATGTTCTTTCCGGAAGGTCTGGACGGATTGCCGGTATATCTCCGTTTATCGGCATTGCCGGAGAACAGAAGACCGCCGTTGAAATCGAGATCGATGACGCGGGCCGTCAGGAGGATGACGCGGATTTCAAAAACAGCTCCAAGCCACCGTCCTTGAAAAATGCGAAGGAGTTTCTGGAAGGGCTTCCCGGCAAGCCGAAATTCGATCTTTTTTCCGATCCCGGCAAGTCGATCCGCGCCATTGTGGTCATCGGCGTTGATGCCGATCTGTATGGGGTCACCAACCAGTATTTCGTCAAGAACAGCATCATCTCCATCAAAACGGGAATCGAAATCCTGCGGAAAATCACCGGGGTGCTCGATGTCGTGCTGGTGGTGCCGCAGCATCTGGCACAGACCGCCGGAACAGCCGGCGCCATTGTCAAAACCGTTGATTCCCGGTATCCGGCGGCCCACCCCCGGCTGATTATGCGGCATTTTCAGGAAGAAGCGGTCCGCAGCGCCGCCCCTTCGGAAAAAAAATCGGATTTCGCGGTTTTTACCGCCGAATCCGTGGCGGCCCTAGGCGCGGCATATAACACCGGACGGCTTCCCCTGGAAAAGACCCTTTTGTTTGTTGCCAGGGACGGAACCAGGCAACTGGCCTCGGTCCTTATCGGCACGCCTCTGAAAGATGTCCTCAACGTCTTTAACGAAACCCTCAATGAAGGGGATCGCGTGATTATCGGCGGCCCCATGACCGGGGTTTCCGTTTATTCCGACCAGCATCCTGTTCTGGCCGATACCGATACGATCATCATTCAGGACCGCAGCCGGATTATGGAGCGGACGGACACTTCATGCATCAACTGCGGCGAATGCGTCCGGGTCTGCCCCACCAACGTGCCGGTTAACATGCTGATCCGATTCTTAGAAGCCGGTCAGTATGAGGCGGCTGCGGAACAGTTGGATCTGTTTTCCTGTATTGACTGCGGCTTCTGCGCCTATGTATGCGAGTCGCGGATTCCCATATTCCAGCATATCAAACTGGCAAAGCACACCCTCGATCGCATGAACGCAGCGGAGGTGAATCATGCATAACGCCCTCAAACTTACGGTTTCCCACGCCCCGTTCTGCCACAACGGCAGCACGATATCGGCCAAGAGCTACAATATCATGGCCGCTTCCATGCTCGCGGTTGTGCCGGGTTTTTATTTCTACGGCCTGCCCGCGGTTGGCGCGGCGGCCCTGGCAATCGGTTCGGCAATGGTCTGGGAGCTGCTGTTCAACCTTATCTCGCGCCGCCCGGTTTCCATCGGCGACGGCAACGCGGCCCTTATCGGCCTTCTGACGGCCATGCTGATGCCGGCGGTGGTGGCCTGGTGGGTGGTGGTGATGGCGACCTTTCTCGCCGTGGTCATCGGAAAACAGATTTTCGGCGGCATCGGTTCCAATCCCTTCAATCCGGTGGCGGTGGCCATGGCCATCCTGATGGTGTCCTGGCCGAATCATCTGGATTTCAACGCAGCGCTGGCCCATTATCAGTTTGATTTTGAACCGGCGATCTATCCGCTTTTACTGGTCAAATCCTTCGGGACGTCCGCGGTGGCGTCCATGCACTGGACGGATCTGCTGATGGGCCGCCAGGTGGGCGGCATCGGGACGACATACAGCCTCGGCCTGCTGATCGCCGGGATCTATCTGATGATCCGCGGATATATCCGGTGGGAAATCGCCATTTCCTTTCTCGCCGGTATCATCATCATGGCGCTGATCTTCAATAAAATTGATCCGGAAAGCTATGCCGGCCCCATGTTTCATCTGTTGACCGGGTATACGCTGATCGGTGCTTTTCTGCTGGCCACCGAGGATTCTTCGTCCCCGGTGAATTTTGTCCCGATGTTGATATACGGTGCAATCGGTGGATCGTTCACCATTCTGATCCGGAATACCGGCGTGCATGTGGACGGCGTGATATTTGCAATTCTGATGATGAACATGGTCAACCCGCTTATCGATAAAATCAGACCCAAAGCCATTGGAAAGGTTGCCTGAAATGAACGAAATGATCAAAATGGTGGTTGTATTGACCTTGTTGAGCACAATCTCGGGCGGCCTGCTCGCTGCGGTTCGGAACAGCACAAGTGAGCAGATCGAAATCCAGCAGTTGCAGTTCGTCAAGGGACCGGCAATCAGGGGTATTCTTTCCGGTTCGTCAAATGATCCCATCGCCGATCGATTCAATCTTGCGGATGGCAAAAAGGAGCTGACCTTCTTTGTGGGAAAATTTAATGGAAAACCCGATACGGTCGTTTTGGAGAACCTTGGCAGGGGCGGGTATGGCGGCGATATCGGCGTTATGGTAGGGGTAAATCTTGATACGGATAAAATCGTCGGGGTTGCCGTAACCACCCACAGCGAAACCCCCGGACTCGGCGCCAGGGCAAAAGATGATCCAAAATTCGTTGCTCAGTTCAAGGGCGCCCCGGTTGCCGAAACGGTAAAGGTGACCGGAGACGGCGGTCCGATCAATGCCATAAGCGGCGCCACGATTACTTCCAGAGCCGTTTGCGGCGGGGTTTCGGAGGCTTTGAACCAGTATCGGAAACTGAAACCGCAAATCGAGGAACAAATCAAGGCGTTCAGATAAAATTTTAGGAGAACAGTATGGCCAAAACCCTGGTTCAGGAATTTACTAAAGGTTTATGGAATGAAATCCCGCCGTTCAGGCTGGTGCTCGGATTGTGTCCCGTACTTGGCGTCACCACAACCATGGAAAACGGGATCGGCATGGGCCTTGCCACCACGTTTGTCCTGGTTTGCGCCAATATTCTGGTTTCGTTGCTGCGAAACGTGATCCCCCCGAAGGTCCGCATCGCCTGTTTCATTATTGTGATCGCATCATTTGTTATCCTTGTGGAACTTCTGATGCAGGCGTATACGTACCCCCTGTTTCTGCAACTGGGTGTTTTTATACCGCTGATCGTGGTCAATTGTATTGTTTTAGGACGTGCCGAGGCCTTCGCATACAAGAATAAAGTATCTCTTTCCATTGCCGACGGGCTGGGTATGGGCATCGGTTTTACAATGTCTTTAGGAGCGCTCGGCGCCTTGCGAGAAGGTTTCGGAGCCGGGACGTTGACCGTATGGGGAGATCTCACCTATAATTTCATGACAATCTTTCCTTCTTTTGAACCGTTTGCATTTCTGGTAAAGGCACCCGGTGCGTTTGTCTGTCTCGGGTTGATGCTCTGCATATTAAACATGGTGGGGAAAAAGTAGGAGAAGGTTATGGGCTATTTTGAACTGTTTATCTCATGCATTTTCGTCAACAATATCCTTCTGGCCCAGTTCCTCGGCAATTGCCCGTTTCTGGGAACGTCCAAGAAAATGGAAACCGCCGTCGGCATGGCCATGGCTGTCGTCTTTGTGCTGGTGCTGGCGGGAACGATCACCTGGGTCGTCTATTCCTATATCCTGGTGCCCTATAATCTGATATATCTCCGCACAATAGCGTTCATCGTGGTGATCGCCTCCCTGGTCCAGTTTGTGGAAATGTTTTTAAAGAAAAGCATCCCGGCGCTGTATGCGGGTCTTGGTATCTTTCTGCCCCTGATTACGACAAACTGTGCGGTCCTTGGCGCATGTGTGCTCAACATCGACAAGGAATTCACTTTCATGCAGTCTCTTGTGGCATCATTTATGTATGCCGTCGGCTTCGGGCTTGCACTGATCCTTTTCGCGGGCGTTCGCGAACGCATTCTGCTCGCCCGGGTCCCGAAACCCCTGCAGGATACTTCCATCGCGCTGGTAACGGCCGGGTTATTCTCTCTGGCGTTTTTTGCGTTTCAGGGAATGGTCTGAAAATTCCGGGTAAACTAAACTGCCGGGTGGATGAATATGGGGAAGGATGCGAATCCGCCCCCGTGTCGGTTAAAATCGAATGAGACGTTCAAGAGGGCTTTATCATGGTTGAAGCAATTCTTTTTTTAACGGGGCTGGGCGCGGGATGCGGTCTGATCCTCAGCTTTGCATCCAAGATCTTTTATGTTTACGAAGATCCGCGCATTGCGCAAATCGAATCCCTGACGGCCGGCGCCAACTGCGGGGGGTGCGGTTTTGCCGGGTGCTCTGCTGCGGCCCAGGCCATTGTTAACGGCGAGGCGCCTCCCAATGCGTGTATTCTGGTCGGTACGGAAAATGTGGCGGCCATCGCGGCCATCATGGGAATCGAGGCCGGAGCCGCCGAGCCCTTGATGTCGTATAATGACTGTGACGGCGGGATCCGGGCCGCGGACCGGTTTTTTTATACCGGTTTGAATAGTTGCCGCGCCATGGCGGCCATGTACGGCGGGAAGCGGGATTGCCGGGTCGGATGCCTTGGATTCGGCGACTGCGTGAATGCTTGCGGGTTTGATGCGATTCATCTCGGGCCGGCCGGTTATCCCGTTGTCGATGTGGAAAAATGTGTCGGATGCGGGGCCTGCGAGCGGGTTTGCCCGAAGCCGATTCTTGAGGTCCGGACAGTCTCGCAGCGTCTGCTGCATTTAAACGACGCTGATGGGGCCTTGGCGCCATGCCGTCAGACATGCCCGGCAGAAATTGATATCCCCCGGTATATTTCGCATATCCGGAAAGGCGAATATGCGGAAGCGGTGGACACCATCCGGGCGCGGAATCCTTTCTTGCTGGCCTGCGGCCGGGTCTGCCCGCATCCCTGCGAATCCAAATGCCGTCGCGGTCTTGGCGACGAACCGGTTTCCATCAACCAGCTCAAGCGTTTTGCGGCGGACTGGGAAATGAATTCCGGCAAGCGGGTGCCCGTGGAATGCGCGCCGGATACGGGAAAACGGGTGGCGGTCATCGGCGGAGGGCCGGCGGGCCTGAGTTGCGCATTTTTTCTTAAGCGTGCCGGACACCGGGCGGAAATATTTGAAGCCATGCCCAAACTGGGTGGGATGTTGCGCTATGGGATACCGGAATACAGACTCCCCAAAAAAGTGCTTGATTGGGAGATTGATGGTATTCTCGGTCTTGGCATCCGGAGTCATACCAACGTTCGTCTTGGGGTGGATTTTGATTTCAAATCACTGATCGCTGCCGGTTTTGACGCGGTTTTTTTCAGTATCGGCGCATGGAGTGATTATAAACTTGAGGTTCCGGGAGAGGAACTGGGTGGGTGTTTCACCGGCATCGATTTTTTGGCCAAAGTCGGTCTTTCGGAACTGGATATGAACGCTCTGCCGAGAATCGGCCGGAAAGTTGCGGTGGTGGGCGGCGGCAATACCGCCATTGACTGCTGTCGGACCCTGGTCCGTCTCGGCGTGAAAAAGGTCTACCTGGTCTATCGCCGGACCCGAAAGGAGATGCCCGCCAATGAAGTCGAAATCGTGGCAGCCGAGCATGAAGGGATTGAATTCGTTTTTCTGGCCGCGCCCAACAGGGTTGTCGGCGACGAGCAAGACCGGGTTGCCGGCCTGGAATATCTGAAGATGGAACTGGGCGAGCCGGACGCCAGCGGGCGGCGGCGGCCGGTTCCGGTCAAGGGCTCCGAGACGGTTTTAGATGTCGATATGATTATTACAGCCATTGGGCAGTCCCCTGACATGAGTTTCCGCGGAAAGGGAGACCGCTTAGATGATGTGAGCATTACCCGTTGGAGCACCTTTGATGTCAATCCCGCCACTTGCCAGACCAACATTCCCTATATTTTCGCCGCAGGAGACGCGGCCACCGGCCCTGCCCTGGTGGTGGACGCCATCGGCGGCGGCAGAAAGGCCGCCCGGTCTCTGGATTGTTTCTTAAGAGGAAGGCCGGTTATCCCGCAGGCCATGATGCTGATGAAAAAACCCATCCCGGAAACCATTTTTGAATCCGTAGATGGGGTCGAAAAGAAAAAAAGAGCGGTCATGCCGGAGTTGCCCGTGGCTGATCGGATTCACACCTTTGAGGAGGTCGATCTGGTCCTTTCCGAAGGCAACGCCCATCTGGAGGCCAAAAGGTGCCTGAGTTGCTGCCGGTTGTGCTATAATCCCGATATCGCTGCATAATGCCTGCGGCGATGTTTCGCGCATCTCGGACGCAGAATCGCCAACGTTCCGGAATATAAAATTTAATTCCGTAATGTTTCTGCAACTCGAGAATGGCCGGACGACGCCGCAATCTGGCCGTTATCGGAGCGCTCTTGTCACCACGGGAGGATGTGCCATGTCGGATTTTTTCGAACAAAAGGCAGATGTGCAGACCCGGCGCAAAGCCATCGAAATGGAGATATCCCGGCTGGTCCATGAGATTGTAGATGTGGACAAGAAAGTTCGCTTTTATCTGACGGATCGTTCCCAAAACCCCCATCCGCGCCATCTTGACCTGATTGAAAAAATCCAGCGATATCGGATTGACCCGTCGGTTTCCAATCGTCCACTGGAAGCCCTTCTGGAAAATCTTCAGTGGAAAATTTACTATTATCAGCAATCTTGGCGACAGCTGTGGGAAAATGCGGATGCCGCCGCACAGGGAAAACGGCAGTCCCGGGATGCGGCTGCACAGGGCGTACGCACGGCAAACAGCGAAAAAGAAGCTGGAAAAGATGTGGATTCCGGTCGGTCGCAGTATTCCATCGACCATCTGTGGAATATTCAGCAGGAAAAACTAAAAACGCGTGGTGCTGTATCTGGTGAAACCAAGTCGGATTTTAAAGAGCGGATTTCAAGGGAATACAAGGCTTTAAGCGGTAATAAAAAAATAGGGCAGGAAATTGTGATGACCTTTGATCCTGCTGAAAAAAGATGCAGGCTGGATCTTAAAAACAAATAGGTTTGATGGCTTCGTAAAGTTTTACCCCGCTTTGCAGTGTTTTTGCAGATAGGAACTTCAGGCAAGTTCCTTGGAATCGGCTTCCAGTGCGTTTTTAAAAACCAGCATGTCTTCTGGCAGCGGGGATTCAAATGTCATTATTTCTCCGGTTACCGGATGTGCAAAGGAAATCCGCAGGGCATGCAAAAGATGCCGGGGAGCGGATGCCGCCAGCATGGCTGTTTTTTGGGTCAGGGGAAAAGATCGCTTCGGACGGCTCACGCCGTAAACCATGTCGCCGACGATGGGATGTCGTATCGCGGCGCAGTGGACCCGGATCTGGTGGGTGCGGCCCGTGGCGATCTGAAACGTGACAAGGGATATGCCGTGGTAGTGCCGGACAATGCGCCACCGGGTTTCCGCGTTCCGCGGATTGACCGGATCGCAGACCGTCATTTTTTTTCGTTTGCCGGGGTGGCGGCCGATGGGCAATGTGATGCACCCGTCTTCCGCGGGAATGCCGTACACAAACCCGATATAAGATTTCCGGATGGATCGATCCTTGAACTGCAGGGCCAGGGCACGGTGGGCCAAATCGGTCCTGGCGACAACCATCACGCCGGATGTGTCTTTGTCGAGCCGATGCACGATGCCGGGCCGGGTTTCAATGCCGCCGACACCCCTGATTGCGGGATAATGATACAATAAGGCGTTGGCAAGAGTCCCGCCGGAATGTCCGGGGGCAGGGTGGACGACCATGCCGGGCGGTTTGCTGATGACGATGCATTCGGCATCTTCATGGAGGATGTCGATAGCGACATCCTCGGGGGCGAACAGAGGTGTTTCCTGGGACGGCGTGGATCCGGAAACGCACTCCCCCGGCGTCACCCGGAAACTCGGCTTCCGGGCGGCCCCATTGACCCGGATGATGTTTTCCCGGATAAGACGTCCGGCAAGGGTTCGGGAAATACCGGGAAAGGCGGCTGCCACCAAGGCGTCCAGACGACAACCCTCTTCGTCGTCATCCACAATGAATTCAAAAATGGTGTTCGCCCCTTCAGGCATTCGGGGAACGGGGATTTATTGAGGTTTGTTGTAAAGCGCGTCGATTTCGCCCCAGACCTTTTCCTCATCGGCGTTTTGTGCCATGCACAATTCCCTTAGAAGCAGTCCCCGGGCCGTATCCAGAAGCTTCCGCTCTCCGAAAGACAGATCCTTGACCCGCTTAAGCACGAACAGATCCCTGAAGACATCCGCAACATCATAAAGCGAACCGGATTTGATCTTATCCATGTATTCCTTGTATCTCCGGTTCCATGTCTGGTTGTCGAATGCATCGTCCTTTTTTTTCCTGAGTACGGAAAATATGCGGGGAATCTCTTTCTTGTCGATAACATCTCTTAAGCCGACCGATGCCACATTCCTGGTGGGGATCATGATGACCATGCTGTTGTCGAGAATTTTCAGTATATAAAATTCGTGCTTATCCCCGTTGATGGTTCTGCATTCAATGGATTCTATGCGCCCGACGCCATGTGCCGGATACACGGCCAGATCACCCACATGGAATTCCTTGGCCGTTTCTGTTTTTTCAATATCGATTGCTTTTGCTTTTTTTGCCATGCGATACACCAATATCCGCGCGTTGCTGATCAATTATTAAAACTATCATCTAAAAATTTATAAATAACATTTTTGTAAATATAAATCAATAAAAAAAGGGACCGGCAGCGCCGGCCCCTTTTTGGGAGATAACGATTGATTATAGTAATAATTACAGCAGAAAGGGCACCATGAGCAGCGCCACCACGTTTAAAATTTTAATCATGGGGTTGACGGCGGGACCAGCGGTATCCTTGTAGGGATCGCCGACCGTGTCGCCGGTGACAGCGGCTTTGTGGGCATCGCTGCCTTTGCCGCCGAAATATCCGTCTTCAATGTATTTTTTCGCGTTGTCCCAGGCCGCGCCGCCGGTGGTCATGGAGATGGCCACAAACAGACCCGTGACGATGGAACCGATCAGCAGACCGCCCAGGGCGACGGAGCCCAGCAGTAAGCCCACCAGAAGGGGCGCGACAACCGGCAGAAGGGCCGGAATCATCATTTCCTTGAGGGCGAACCGGGTCACCAGATCGACGCATGCGCCGTAATCGGGTTTTGCTTTGCCTTCCATGATGCCCGGGATTTCGCGGAACTGGCGCCGGACTTCTTCAACAACCGCGCCGCCGGCTTTTCCCACCGCACTCATGGCCATGGAGGCGAACAGGTAGGGGAGAAGGCCGCCGATGAACAGGCCGATGATGACGTTGACGTTGCTCAGATCAAAGTTGAGGGCGCCCTCTGTTCCATGAATGACGAACTCCTGGGTGTAGCAGGCAAAAAGAACCAGGGCCGCAAGTCCGGCGGAACCGATGGCATACCCCTTGGTGACCGCCTTGGTGGTGTTGCCCACCGCATCCAGCGGATCTGTGACGGCCCGGACGCTTTCATCCATGCCGGCCATTTCAGCAATGCCGCCGGCATTGTCCGTGATCGGGCCGTAGGCGTCGATGGCAATGACCATGCCGGTCATGGAGAGCATGGAAACCGCCGCGATGGCGATGCCATAAAGGCCGGCCAGGTGATGGGCGACGCCGATGGCCAGACAGATGGTGAGCACGGGCAGCATTGTAGACTGAAGACTGACGGCCAGGCCCGCGATGATGTTGGTGCCGTGTCCGGTGGTGGAGGCATCGGCGATCCGTTTCACGGGACCGTATTTGCCGGTGTAATATTCGGTGATGATAACGATGAGAACGGTCAGCAGAAGACCGATCAGTGCGGAGTAAAAGATATTCATCGCCGGAATGGCAACCCCGTCAAGCATCAGGGCCGCTTCACCGCTCAGGGTCTGCATGGTGGCATAGTAAAATGCGACCCCGGCGATGATGGCCGCACCGAACATCCCTTTGTACAGGGCGCCCATGATATACTCGTTTTTGCCCAGCCGGACAAACACCGTGGCGATGATGGAGGCGAGAATGGAGATCGCGCCCAGGATCAGCGGGTACTGGACCGCTATGGCGCTGCCTTCGAAAATCAGGTGGCCCAGGAGCATGGCGGCCACTATCGTGACGGCATAGGTTTCAAAAAGGTCGGCCGCCATACCGGCGCAGTCGCCGACGTTGTCGCCGACGTTGTCGGCGATGGTCGCCGGGTTCCGCGGGTCGTCCTCGGGAATGCCGGCTTCGACCTTGCCCACCAGGTCAGCGCCGACATCCGCGCCTTTGGTAAAGATGCCGCCGCCGAGCCGCGCAAAAATGGAAATCAGACTGCCGCCGAATCCGAGGGCCACCAGGGCCAGGACAGCATCCTGCACGGGGGTTCCGTATTTCAACAGCACTGCATAATATCCGGCTACCGACGTCAGTGCCAGGCCCGCAACCAGCATGCCAGTGACCGATCCGCCCTTGAACGCCAGGCTCAGGCCGGCGGCAAGACCGTCTCTGGCCGCTTCAGCCGTCCGCACATTGGCAATGACCGAAACCCGCATGCCGATATAACCGGCTGCAAAGGATGCCAGTGCGCCGATCAAAAACCCGATGGCGGTTTTGGGGCCCAGGGTGAAAAAGATGGCGATCAGAATAATGCCGCCGACTGCTCCCATGCTTTTTGCCTGGCGCCGGAGATAGGCGACGGCGCCTTCTTCGATGGCGGAGGCGATTTCAATCATTTTTGCGTTTCCGGCCGGCTTGGCTTTGATCACAACAGCCACAGCCAGGGAATAGAGGATGCCGACGGCACCGATGAGCGCACTTGTTAATGGAATGTTTGCAATGAGTTCCTGCATGATTTTCCTCCCGATAAAAAGTTTAAGTGGTTATCGATTTATGAAACCGATTTATGAAATTGATTCATCGCTTCAATCAAGCCTTTGCAGAGGATCGTTTTTGCGGCGTTTTCCGCGCATTCGAGAACCGGCCGGATCATCCGGGTTTCTTCCGCGCTGAACCGGCTCAATACATGGTCCGTGACATCGCCCAATGTGTCCGGACGGCCGATGCCGATCCGGATACGGGCAAAATCTCCGGTGCCGATGGCCGCAACGATCGATTTTACGCCATTATGTCCGCCATGACCTCCTTTCGCTTTGATTTTTAATTTTCCCAAAATGATGTCGATATCATCATGTATTACCAGAATTTTATCCGGCGGCAGACCGGCATATGATGCTAGCCGGGCTACCGGCCCGCCGCTCTGATTCATGTATCGATGGGGTTTGGATATAATTACGCGGATATCCTCGATAATTCCCATGCCTATGAGGCTGTCATGTTTTTTTTCAGTCAGGGTTATGCCAAACCTGCCGGCAAGCCGGTCGATTGCCATGAAACCGACATTATGCCGGGTATCTTGATATCGGCGACCGGGATTGCCGAGTCCCACAATCAGCCAGGAGGCGTTTGATGACATATCCCGATATCGTTGATTTTATTCGGATTCTTCGCCGGCTTCCGCCGCCGATTCTGCGTCTTTTTCAAGTTCTTCGCCGGCTTCCTCCTTCGCTTCCACTTTCGGGCTGACCACGGTGACCACGGTAAAGTTGACGTCAAAGGGGATTTCAATGCCGCCTTTGGGCTGGATATCGGCCACGTGAACGGAATCGCCCATATCGAGATTGGAGATATCGATTTCAATGTGATCGGGAATCTCAGCCGGAAAACAGACCACGTCGAGTTCACGCCGGATGATCTGGAGGGTTCCTCCTGCTTCCACGCCTTTGGAAATGCCGCTGATCATCACGGGAACCGTGGTTGAAATTTTTCGATCCATCCTGATTTCATAAAAATCGACATGAAGGTATTTATGGCTGAGGGGATCTGACTGAACTTCCTTGATCATGACCATTTTTTCAAATGAATCGCCGTTTTCCACCGTCAGGCTGATCAGTGCCTGAGAATAACTGGTTTTATTGAATAACAGTTCGATATCGTGGGCGTTGACAGCCAGGGGGATGCTTCCGATATCCGATCCGTACAAAATCGCCGGCAGTTTTCCTTCCCGGCGAAGGGTGCGAGAGATCCCTTTTCCGGAAGATGTGCGAACGCTTGCGTTGAGTTTATGGGTTTCCAAGTGATGTGCCTCCCTTTATGTATAAGTATCTGATTTCAGACAAACAGTGATGTGACGGAATCTCCGGTATGACTTCTGCTGATCGCTTCTCCGAAAAGATCGGTGACCGAAAGCACCTTGAGTTTATGGCATAATGCGATTTTCTCGGTTATCGGAATGGTGTCGGTCACTACGACGGATTTAAGGGGTGAATCAATGATGCGACCGATGGCCGGACCGGACAGCACCGCATGGGTGCAGCAGGCATGAACTTCCGAAGCGCCGCTGTCTGTCAGGGCGTTAGCCGCTTCGGTCAGGGTTCCCGCCGTGTCGACCATGTCATCAAAAATAATGGTTTTCTTCCCGGACACTTGGCCGATAACCGCCATGGCTTTGGCCTGGTTGGGAGCATCCCGCCGTTTATCGATGATGGCCAGTCCGCAATTGAGCCGTTTGGCGAATGCCCTGGCACGCTCCACGCCGCCGGCATCCGGCGAAACAATGATTTTTTCATCCGGAAAGGTCTCGTTCATGTAATCGATGAGCACCGGGGCCGCAAAGAGATTGTCCACCGGGATGTTGAAAAATCCCTGGATCTGACCGGCATGCAGGTCCATGGTGATGATCCGGTTGGCGCCCGCAGTGGTGAGCAGGTCCGCCACCAGCTTGGCGCTGATGGGTACTCTGGGGGAGACTTTTTTGTCCTGGCGGGCATATCCGAAATAGGGGATGACGGCGGTGATCCGCTTGGCGGAAGATCGCTTGAAAGCGTCGATCATCAGAAGCAGTTCGACAAGGTGGTCGTTTACGGGGTGGCAGGTCGACTGGATGACAAAAACATCTTTTGACCGGACGTTTTCTTCAATTTCGATCTGGATTTCACCGTCGCTGAAGATTTTGATGTTGGCGGCGCCCATGGGGCGATTTAAGTACCTGCAGATTGCCTCGGCCAGGCCGGGATTTGAATTCCCTGAAAATATGATATATCCGTTTTCCGTCTTCATAGGTCTGTGCTGCCCGTTAAAAAAATGGCTGGGGCGGGAGGATTCGAACCTCCGGATGCAGGAACCAAAATCCTGTGTCTTTCCACTTGACGACGCCCCAGTTTGTTCGTCAATCAGCCCCGGGGAAAGAATTTGAGAGCCGCTTTTTGAAATCCGTTCCCGAAAACAACGCATATATTATGCCAACATGCGCGTCACAAATACCCGCCAGTTTCGATTGGATCCGGATATGGCCGAAAACGCATCGTGTGCCGCCGCATCGGTTTCAAACAGGCCAAAAACAGAAGATCCGCTCCCGGACATGAGCGCACCGGATGCTCCTTGTCTCACCAGCTCTTTTTTGGCCCGCTGTATGTCGGGACACATATCGCATGCGGCAGCTTCCAGATCATTATGCAACAGCCGCGGCGCGTCACGATTCCAATCCATTTTAAAAACATTACTTTTATTTATTTTTTTATTTTTTGTCAATCTTAAATTC
>CAYZXZ010000001.1:38459-43674 GCA_964481615.1 uncultured Desulfobacteraceae bacterium
AAAGGGTTCCAGAATATCACCGATACCGGTGGCGACAGCCGGTTTTCCGCGGATGAAAAAGGGAACATCCGCGCCGATGGATCGGCCCATGGCATGGATTTCGTCCATGGAGAAAGGTCGTCCGTAATGGGCGTTGAGCCCATTTAATACGGCGGCGGCATTGCTGCTGCCGCCGCCGAGTCCCGCGCCCACGGGGATGTGCTTCTCAAGAGAGATGTGGACGCCCGCACCGATCCCGGCAGTCCTGAAAAACAGGATCGCGGCCCGATGCGCCAGGTTGGTTTCATCTTCAGGGGCATCGGGGTGCGCACAGGTGATCCGCGTCCGGTTTTTCCCGAAAGACAAGACCAGTTCATCATGAATCCCGATACAGCACATCAGGGAGATCAGATCATGATAGCCATCGGGCCGTTTCCCCGTCACCCGGAGAAACAGGTTGATTTTTCCCGGGGCGAGCAGTCGCATTCATTGTAACCAGTCTAATTGTTTGCTTCGAGAGTCTTTTATTTCGGCAGTTTAATCACCAGGTAGCCTTTAAAGGCCCGCTTGAGCAGAAATTCCAGGGAGTCTCCTTTTTTGGCCTTGTCGATGATAGCCTGGTAATCTTTGACGTTTTTTACAGGCTTGCGGTTGATTTCCCGGATAAGATCGCCTGCTGCAAAGCCTGCCTTTTCGGCCGCGCTGCCGGAGGTGACCGCCATCACGACGGCGCCTTCCGTGTCCTTGATCTGCAACTGGCTCGCGATCTCAGGGGTGATGTCGGCGACCTGGAGACCGAGTGCGTCGAAAGAAGGCTGGGTGGGGTCTTCGGGTCGTACGGCGACCTTGGCGTCATCCCGTTTGGCCACTTTCACCTTGATTTTTTTGATTTTACCGCCGCGGTTGATTTCCAGTTCGGCTGTGCCGCCCTCAGGAATATCGGCGATGCGTTTGGACAGTTCCCGGCTGGTGACGACGGGCGCCCCGTTGACGGAAATTACGATGTCCTTTGCCTGGATGCCGGCTTGTTCCGCCGGGTCACCCGGAAAGACCTCGGCGACCAGAACACCGTTTTCCACGCCGTAATACCTTTTAAGCTCGGCATCGAGATCCTGGATGGCCACTCCCAGCCATCCCCGGGAAACCTCCCCGCTCTCCTTGAGCTGGTTGATGACGGATTTGGCCATGTTGATGGGAATGGCAAAACCGATGCCGGCTCCGCCGGCCACAATGGCGGTGTTGATGCCCACGACTTCTCCGTTCATGTTGATCAGGGGGCCGCCGCTGTTGCCGGGATTAATGGAGGCGTCCGTCTGGATGAAATCATCATAGGGACCGGCGCCAATGAGACGGCCCTTGGCGCTGATGATGCCAGAGGTCACGGTGTGTTCCAGTCCGAATGGATTTCCGATGGCGATCACCCATTGACCGACCTTGAGCTGATCCGAATCCCCCAGGGTCAGCACGGGCAGGTTTTGGTCGGGTTTGATTTTAATGAGAGCCAGGTCTGTTGCGGCATCGGTACCGACGATTTCCGCATCGAACTCGATGCCGTTTTTGAGCTTGACCTGGACTTCATCCGCGCCGGCGATCACATGGTTGTTGGTGACGATATACCCTTCTGCGTCAAAGATAAAACCTGAGCCGAGGCTGTCCTGCCGGAACTGGCCGGGGTTTTGATCATCAAAAAATTTTCGGAAAAAATCTTGAAAAGGGTCATTGGGACGATTCGGGCCGCCGAAAAAATGCCGATAAACCCGGCCATCGCTTTTGAGCGTCGTGACCGTTCGAATATTGACAACCGCCGGACTGCTTTCGGCGGCCAGATCCGTAAAGCTGAGCGGCACCATATGAACTATCGGCGCCGTCTCCGGCGTCTCGGTTCGGGAGCAGGCCAAAGGCACGGAGAAGATCATGATGGCGATGATCGCAGCGGCCACCGTCGAGGTGCCCGCATAAAGGGGCGCTGTCAATGTTTTTATGGGATTTCGGAGTATTTTCATGGTGTTTGTCTCCTCAATGTGTTTGTAAATCTGAAGATGTTGATTTTACAAGAACAGGGGGTTGGGACCGGGGCGGCGGCAAATGTCAGCTCCGCCCATCCGGTTTTTCCCTGGTTTTGATATACAATATTCGCAATTCATACAGCATATGGGTCAGCAGCCGCCGCTCATCGTCTTCAAGGTTGCCCTTTGTTTTTTGTTCGAGCAAGCCCAGAATATCGATGGTTTGCCGTGCCAGGGGGAGGTTGGCGGCCCGGGCTCCGGTGATGGGATCGGCTTCAAGCCCCAGGTTGACCAGAACCGATGCATTCAACGACATGACAAAGGTCGAAAAAGAGATCTTCGGCATGGCGAAATCGGTTCCGGGCCGCCCGGCGGCGGTTGTCTCCTTGCAGTTTTTGTCTTTGTCTTCAGCCATGTCGGTTTCCTTTTCAGCGATGATACGGTCCTGGTTTTGCCCACGACGGCATTCCGTTTATCAGGGGGTTTCAACGACGACCCGATTTCGGCCTTCTGCTTTGGCCTGATACAGTGCTCTGTCAGCGCGGGCGATGATCTGATCGATGCTTTCCCTTGGTTGATATATGGTCAGGCCGATGGAAAGTGTGATGCCGAAGGATGCCGGAAAACCCGGGAATTTCATTTCCGCGATGGTTTTCTGTATCCGTTGGGCGCATTCCTTGGCACCTTTTGCAGCCGTGCGGCTCATGATGACGACAAATTCTTCTCCGCCATAGCGGGCCACGCAATCGATCTTTCTTATTTCATGTTTTACGGCTTGAATCAAGAATTTTAAGACATCGTCACCCTTCTGATGCCCGTAAGTGTCGTTGACCTCCTTGAAATGATCCAGATCGAAAATCGCGATGGAAAACCCCGAGCCGTCTCTGTCTGCCGCCGCTTTTTCATATTGCAGCCGCTCAAACATATGGCGCCGGTTGTAGGCCTGTGTCAGATCGTCATGAATCGCCAGATCGTTGATGGTATCCAAGGCGGTTTTCAGATCGTGATTGGCCTCCGACAGTTTCCGTCTCAGGCGGCTGATATAACTGCCGATGATGGAAAACCAGGCCAGCACTGCCGCAAACACGGCCCACTGCACCACCTCGATGCGCGGGTCGATCTGTTCCGGATGGTGTTTCAGCATAAGGATGACCACAATGGTGTAGGATGCCAGGGAAAAAAGGGTGTATCCGATATACTGACGGATGGTGAAACGGAAAATGCCAAACAGCATGGTCACGATATAGGCCAGGAGCATGACCCCGCGTATATGATCGGTGAAATAGATGACAATCATGATCAACAGGGTGGCGGGGATCATCTGGAGCAGGGTCAGGCTCGGATCGGAAAACCGCAGATTCATTCCGGTCCGGAAGATAACATACAGCAGTGCGTTGATGAAAACGCAGAAGCCGACAAAAATGGCCACCAAATCCGGCGGAAGCCGGAAAAAACCCATGCGGTAGCATTGAAAAATCAAAATGATCCACATGAGATAGGATGCGGCGGCGATCAAAAACCGCCGGATCCGAAGGGCCTGGAGCGGGTCGTCGGCCGGGAAGATATATTTGAGAAATGACAGCATATTCAGTTAATTCCAAATGGGAGGTCCTATGATCAACTCCGGGGACTGACAGCACGTTTTTGGTTTACGATCTCTTTGAAGCGATACCGGTTTTGATTTTTTCCAGTTCGGATTCCACCAGGGCTCGGATTTCCGAAAGCCGATCCTCTGTCAGCGCCTCAAACCGCAGGACAAGGGCGGGCTGCGTATTGGATGCCCGGACAAGACCCCAGCCGTCTGCAAACAAAATCCGCGCGCCGTCGATGTCGATGACATCATGGGTTTTACGGAAGGCTTCGGTTACCCGGGCCACCAGCTCAAATTTTTGATCATCCGGACAGTCCACGCGGATTTCCGGGGTATTGAAGGTTTTCGGGATGTCGTTGAGATATCCGGAAAGAGGGATGGTGCCGGAAGCGATGATTTCCAGCAGCCGACACGATGCGTAAACAGCATCATCGTATCCCAGGTAACGGTCCGCAAAAAACATATGCCCGCTCATTTCCCCTGCCAGTTCAGCATTTTCGATTTTCATTTTTTTCTTGATCAGGGAATGACCTGTTTTCCACATGATGGGTGTGCCGCCGTGTTTTCGGATATCGTCATACATGGTCTGGGAACATTTTACCTCGGAGATGAACACGGCTCCGGGTTTCCGGGAAAGGATTTCCCTGGAGAAGATGATCATGAGCTGGTCGCCGTAGATGATGCGGCCGGTTTCATCTACCACGCCGATGCGGTCCCCGTCCCCGTCATAACCGATGCCCAGATCAAGCCCTTTTTCCCGGACCAGGGCGATCAGTTCACCCAGGTTTTTTAATACCGTGGGATCGGCTTCATGGTTGGGGAATCGGCCGTCCATGTCGCAATGGATGTCATGGACCTCGCAGTTTAATCGCCTGAGCAGCGGCACCGCCACCACGCCGGCCGTGCCGTTGCCGGCGTCGATGCCCACTTTCAGAGGCCGATCGATTTGGATACGGTTGGCGATGTATTGCAGGTAGGCAGGGATGACGTCGGTCTGATCCCTTGAGCCGTCACCGCTGTCGAAATCGCGTTTTTGGATGATTTCCCGGATTTCCTGGAGCTGTTTTCCATGCACCGAATCCAGGCCTTTGCAGATTTTGAATCCATTGTATTGGGGCGGGTTATGGCTGGCCGTGATCATGACCCCGCCTTCCGTGCCCAGATGATGGATGGAAAAATAGAGGACCGGCGTGGGACAGACGCCGATATCGGTCACCCGGCATCCCGTGGCCGTCAATCCCGCGATGAGTCGTTCGGAAAAGGCAGGCGATGTCAATCGGCAGTCCCGGCCCACAGTCAGACGGCGGCAGGCCTGACGGGCCAGGAAAGTACCGATGCCTCTGCCGATCAATTCCACATCATCTTCCGTGATTTCCGTCCCGGCAATGCCCCGGATGTCGTATTCCCTGAAGATGGTCTCAATCATCGCGATTTTCTCTGTATCATCCAAAACAAAATTTTCTGGAATCATAAACTCCGATCATAGGCCGGAATCATTATCCCTTGACCACGGCAATCGGTCTTAACCGTGCTACTTTTAATGATATGCCGGCGCCGTGCACCACGTTGACAACCTGGTCGATATCCTTGTAAGCATCGGGCATTTCTTCGGCCAGTGTGGATCGACTGGTCCATTTGA
>CAYZXZ010000002.1:0-42292 GCA_964481615.1 uncultured Desulfobacteraceae bacterium
TGATCCCGGGGCCGAGCAGGAGATGTCGCTGATCATGGGGATCATCAACGCCATCCGCAATATTCGGGGAGAGATGAACATCCCGCCGTCCCAGGCCCTGGCGGTGGTCGTTCAGACCGAAATCGAACAGAACAGATGCCTGCTCGATGTACAGCAGGGTCTGATCATAACTATCGCCCGGTTGTCTGAATTGCGCATTGAGCCGGCGGGGCAAAAACCCAGGGCATCGGCAACTGCGGTTTTCAAAGACGCCGTGATCTCGGTGCGACTGGAAGGGGTGATCGATTTTGCAGTGGAGTCGGCCCGGCTGGAAAAGGAAATCGTAAAGCTCGATACGGAAATCAATAAACTGAATGCCAAACTCAACAATTCAGCTTTTATGGAAAAGGCCCCGGAAAACGTGGTCGAAAAAGTCAGGGATCAGCACCGGGCGTGGAGCGAAAAAAAAGAGAAACTCTCCCATCAACGGGAGCGGATAAACGCGTTCCGTTTAGAATGAAAAAGCCGGAGACACAGGAGAGAAAACCTATGACCCAACAGGAGTTTGACATATCTTCGGGCCGGGTGGATCATCTCATCGATCTGGCTCTTGAAGAAGACATCGGACCCGGAGATATTTCCACCGCTTTTATCCACGGCATCCTTCGGCAAGGGCAGGGCCGCATCATGGCCAAGCAGGATCTGGTGGTCGCGGGCATAGACGTGGCCCGGCGGGTATTTGAAAAACTGGACCCCCATGTTGCGTTTTCCGCGAAATGTGCGGACGGGGAGGCTATTGAAAAGGGCCGGGTGATGGCCGAGGTTCGTTCGTCCCTGCGGGTTCTGCTGATGGGTGAACGCACGGCCCTTAATTTTCTGCAACGGATGTCGGGCATTGCCACCCATGTCCGGGCCCATGTGGACCTGCTTTCCGGAACGGCCGTGCGCCTGGTGGATACCCGCAAAACCATTCCCGGCTGGCGGGTTCTGGAAAAATACGCCGTGCGGATCGGCGGGGCTCACAATCATCGCATGGGCCTTTTCGACGGGGTTCTACTCAAGGACAATCATATTGCGGCTGCGGGCGGCATTGCAAAGGCCGTGGATGCCGCCCGCGGCAATGTATCCCATCTATGCCGGATCGAGGTGGAAGCCGCCAACACGGATGAGGTGGCACAGGCGTTAGAAGCCGGGGCCGACATCATCATGCTTGACAACATGGGAACCGAAGAGATCCGGGCCGCCGTCCGGATGATCAATGGCCGGGCCGTGGTGGAGGTGTCCGGCGGTGTGACAAAGGATCGCCTCCGGGAACTGGCTGATACCGGTATTGACATCATTTCAGCCGGAGCACTGACCCATTCCGCCATTGCAGTGGACATCAGCATGAAAATTGCCCCGGCCGCGCCTCATGCCCCGGCTGCGATCATTTTGCCGTCCGATGGGTAATGGGACGGACGCCCCATGATTCCGCTCCGGGACACGATCCCTTCTCAGACCTACCCGATTGTCACCTACACCCTGATCGGAATCAATATCGCCGTCTACCTGATCCAGCTGTCCAAGGGGCCGGCCATGGCGGAATTCGTTTACACCTACGGGCTGGTTCCGGCCCGTTTCACCGATGCCGGCATCCGATCCGAGTTCCCCTTGATTGCGCATTTGACGGCCATGGTGTCGTTTATGTTCCTGCACGGCGGCTTCTGGCATATTCTCGGGAACATGTGGACCTTATACATCTTCGGCGATAATGTCGAAGACCGTCTCGGATCTTTTTCCTATCTGGTGTTCTATCTGGCGGCCGGGTTCGTTTCCGGCATCCTTCACCTGTTCCTTAATCTGGATTCCAATATTCCCACCATCGGCGCAAGCGGGGCCATTGCCGGGGTCATGGGCGCCTATTTCATCTTGTATCCCAGAGCCCGGATCATCACACTGATACCGATTTTCATCTTTCCGCTGATCATCGAGATCCCTGCGTTTTTTTTTCTGGGCTTCTGGTTTTTTCTTCAAGTGTTAAACGCCGCGGCCACCAGCGGTTTTGTCAGCGGCATTGCCTGGTGGGCGCATATCGGCGGGTTCGTGTTCGGGGTCGTCTTTCTGCAATATTTCCTGCGTCTGCCGGAAAAAGGGTTTTCGGGAAAGTTGAAACAGGCCTCGGTGAAAAAGAAGACGTCCGACCGTATTCAGGTGCTCTATCCCATGGGAGACGCCGGTGATATTCATTTATACGAAATCCTCCGGATCACGCCCCATGAGGCCTCTGTGGGCGCAAAAAAGATGGTCAACATTCCCTGGAGTTTTTACAAACGGCTTTACCGGGTCAACATCCCCGCCGGGGTGAAAGACGGCACGATATTGCGGTTGAGCGGACAGGGCAGGCAGATGCCGGACGGACGCAAAGGCGATCTGTTTCTAAAAGTGAGAATCGAACAAACGCGGTAGACTTTCAGGATCAGCGGATCAGGTGAGCGACGCAGTTTCGACCCGCTTCTTTTGCCATATACATGGCCTTGTCGGCCCGACGGATAAATTCGGTCAGGGAATCCCCGACGGCATACCCGGTAACGCCGATACTCACGGTGACTTTTTCAGGTTCCGGAACGGATAGGAAATTGTTTTCAATCGTTTCCCGGGTACGTTGCGCCACATTGACGGCTGCCGAACAATCGGTTTCCGGTAGAAGCGCGGTGAATTCCTCCCCTCCGTAACGATAGACCGAATCCAGGGTCCGCATGCACGAGACGATGAGTTGGGCCGTTTCCCGCAGGACCTTGTCTCCCTCGAGATGGCCGTTTCGATCATTGTATTTCTTGAAATGATCGATGTCGATGAGCAGCATGGAAAGAGGGCGGCCATATCGGTTGAACCGGCTGATTTCCGTTTCCAGCTGGTGATAGAAGTGCCGGCTGTTGAACAGTTTTGTGAGGCCGTCGGTGATGGCGAGTTCCTTGAGTTGTTCGAGCATCCGGTCCCGTTCCCGGGTCAACTCCCGTTCCTTGAGCACCCGCTTTAATCGCAGCAACAGTTCCTCGAGCTTGAACGGTTTGAAAAGAAAATCATCTGCGCCTTTTCCGATGGCCTCTTCGTAAAAATAATCTTTGGTATAGCCCGTGATGACGATGATATCCGTGTCATACCGTTTCTTGATGTATTGCGTCATTTCAAGGCCGTCCATTCCGTTCATGATGATATCGGTGATCACAACGTCGATTTTTTTAGATTTCAGGATGACAAGAGTCTGTTCGGCGTTTTCGGCGCTGTCAGCGGAAAAACCGGCGAGGCTCAAATATTCGGCGATGGAGCTGCGGATCTCCGGATCATCATCAACAATGAGAATGGCGGCCGGCGTCAAGGGTTGTTTGAGGGAATTTGAAAGTGATGAATGCATGCCCGTATTGACATGTAAGAGTTCATATGGTATTTTTCGTATTTCCATATAAAAAAGAATCTAACACAAACGGCAAAAAAGTGTCAAATATCTTTTTGCCGTTTTTTTTCAACGACAGATTGGAATTTATGAAAACTACGCATGTCAAAATGGACCGGATCCGCAATTTCAGCATCATCGCCCATATCGATCACGGCAAATCCACCCTTTCGGATAGGCTGATACAAGCGACGGGTGTCGTATCCGAGAGGGATTTCCGGGATCAGATTCTCGACAACATGGATATCGAGCGAGAGAGGGGAATCACCATCAAGAGCCAGACCATATGCCTTCCCTACACAGCGGAAGACGGGGCGAACTATCACTTAAACCTGATCGATACGCCCGGTCACGTGGATTTCACGTACGAAGTTTCCCGGGCGCTGGCGTCCTGCGAGGGCGCGCTCCTGCTCATCGATGCCAGTCAGGGCGTTGAGGCCCAGACCATCGCCAACATGTACCTGGCGGTGGATCACAACCTTGAAATCATTCCCGTCATCAACAAGATCGACCTGCCTTCAGCAGACATCGATATAGTCATGGAACAGATCGCCGAAGATCTCGGCCTGGATCCCGAGACCGCTATTTTATGTTCGGCAAAGGAAAATATCGGAATCGACCAGATGCTGGAGGTGATCGTCAATCGTTTTCATCCGCCGTCCGGCGATCCCGACGATCCTCTGAGGGCTCTTATTTTCGACTCGCATTATGACCCGTATCGTGGGACCATCATTCATGTCCGGGTGTTTGAGGGAACCGTTCGGCCCGGTGATGAAATCCTTTTCATGGCTACCAACGCCCGACATGTCGTCGAAGAAGTCGGCATTTTCCAGCTGACCCGCATCCCTCGTGACCGTCTGTCCGCTGGAAGCGTCGGATATGTTATCTCCGGTATCAAGACCGTAGACGAAACCCGGTGCGGTGATACGGTCACGCTCAAAAACAGGCCCTGCGCCGAACCGCTGCCCGGGTTCAAGGAAACCAAGCCTGTCGTCTTTTCATCGCTTTATCCCGTTTCGTCGGATGACTACCCGGAACTGGCCGCGGCCCTGGAAAAACTCAAGCTCAATGATGCGTCACTGATCTATGCCAAGGATTTTTCCACCGCCCTGGGATTCGGTTTCCGTTGCGGATTTCTCGGTCTGCTTCACCTGGAGGTGGTCCAGGAAAGGCTGGAAAGGGAATATGATCTTTCGCTGATCCTGACGGCCCCATCCGTGGAATACCGGTTGATCCTCAAGAACGGCGAAAACTTGACCATTGACAACCCCGCGGTCTATCCGGATCCCATGAAGATTGAAAAGTCCCTTGAGCCTTTCATCAAGGCATCCATCATGATTCCGGACAAGTACATGGGACCGGTGATGAGCCTCTGTCTTGAGCGCCGTGGGATCAATACCAATTACCAGTATTTCAGCAGCAGCCGCATGGAAATGATCTTTGAACTGCCCCTGGCCGAAGTGATCTACGATTTTTATGATAAACTCAAATCCGTGACCCAGGGCTACGGCTCATTTGACTATGAATTAATCGATTATCGCGAAACCGATCTGAGCAAGGTTGATATCCTGGTCAACGGCGAGCGGGTGGATGCCCTGTCCCAGCTGGTTCATCGGGACCGGGCCGTTGAACGGGCCAAGTTCGCCTGCGAGAAACTCAAGGATGAAATCCCCCGTCAGATGTTTAAAATCGCCATCCAGGGGGCCATCGGCGCGAAAATCATTTCCCGCCAGACCATCTCTCCGTTTCGAAAGGATGTGACCGCCAAATGTTACGGCGGCGACATCACCCGAAAACGGAAATTGCTGGAAAAACAGAAAAAAGGAAAAAAACGGATGAAAATGGTGGGGGATGTGATGATCCCCCAGTCTGCGTTTTTGTCCGTGTTGAAGAGCAAGGATTGATGGCCTTGCAGACGATCGTCTGCGAGCCTTTTCTGACCGGTTAACGGCAGGAAGTTCCGTGGAGGCCCGACTTCTTTGTCGCACCGCATCATCCTGAAAAGACTTCGAGTCCATTAAAGAAGAAGCCGATTTCAATGGCGGCGGTCCCGGGCGCATCCGATCCATGGACGATGTTTTTTTCGATATCGGTTGCAAAATCCCGGCGGATCGTGCCTTCTTCCGCGTCCTTGTAATTGGTGGCGCCCATGAGGGTCCGGTTTTTTTCGATGACGTTGTCGCCTTCGAGAATCATGACCACAACCGGCCCCGAGGACATGAATTGCGTCAGGCTGTCAAAAAACGGCCGGTCCTTGTGGACCGCGTAGAAACGCCGTGCCTGTTCCACGTTCAGATGCACCATTTTCATGGCCATGATCCGGATGTTGTTTTTTTCAAATCGACCGACCACTTCTCCGATCAGTCCGCGGGCAACACCGTCTGGTTTGATGATTGATAAAGTCTTCTCAGTCATTTTTAAAGCTCCTTATTTTATATCATGAGGTTTGGGGTTTTTCACGTCGGTTGTGAGTGTTCGGCGAGATATCAAAAGCATAACGGCAAGTCAACCCAATCATCACCATGAGGAGGGGAAATGAGCAAAACGATCATAGACAGAATTGAAATCATGCAGGGAGACATCACCCGATTGATCGTGGATGCCATCGTCAATGCGGCCAACAAAACACTGCTGGGCGGAGGCGGGGTGGACGGCGCCATTCATCGGGTCGCCGGACCCCGGCTCCTGGAAGTCTGCCGAAAACTGGGCGGCTGCGAAACCGGACAGGCCAGGATTACAGACGGTTATGATCTGCCGGCCCGGTATGTGATCCATACGGTGGGGCCGGTATACCGGGGAACGGCAGAGGATGAAAAGCTGCTGGCCGACTGTTACCGGAACAGCCTACAAACAGCGGTGAGCCATCGGGTTGCAACGATTGCGTTTCCGGCCATCAGTTGCGGTGTATACGGATATCCCGTCGAGGAAGCTTGTGAAATCGCGGTGGGAACCACCATCGATTTTCTTAAAAAGAACGAGAGCATCCGCAAGGTAATTTTTGTACTGTTTTCCGACCGGCATTTGCAGGCATACCGAAGCGTCCTCGATTTTCACGCGGGCGCCGCCGGCGACAGTCAGGATGACTAACCCGAATATTTTGCGCAAATGATATTGACAAGCCATTGGAGAATCACTACGTTGACATCAAAGATTTTGTGATGTTTATTAATTTTTTGGTCATAATTTCATAAATGGAGGCTGGCATGTTTGAAGTTACCGAAGCCGCACAACAGCAGGTTGCGGCGTATTTCAAGGACAAGGAAGTAAAGCCCATCCGGCTTTTTCTGAATCAGGGCGGTTGAGGAGGCCCTTCACTTGCACTGGTTCTGGATGAACCAAATGATCTGGATGCGGTTTTTGATATCGATTCCTATAAATTTATCGTCAACAAGCGACTGCTTCAGGAAGCCGAACCGGTTTCCATTGATTTCACCGGGTATGGATTTAACATTTCCTCCAGTCTGAAAAAAAGCGGCGGGTGCTCGAGTTGCGGTACGACTGACACCTGCGGCTGACCATCGGTCATTGTATCGATCGCGGATCATATGGCGATATTGCCGGCATGGCGTATCGCCATATTTTTTACCGGCAACGTGACGGTCATCCCATCCATGCGAGAATGCCGAAATAAAGTATGCTCACAGCCATTACGGCCCCGCAAGGCATCCAGAGCCGGCGGTACACGTCTTTCATATCAGCGTTGAAATAATGGTTTGAAAGAATCAGACAGAGATGCAGTGGGGACAGCAGGACGCCTGTGAATCCCGAGCAGAGCAGGAGCATCATATAGGCCGGTATAATCTGCCCATGATCGACGGCGTGAATCAGGGGAAGGATAATGGGAAGGGTGGCGCCTACGCATGCTACCGTAATACCCGTGACCATGCCCACCAGAAATGGCAGCAGAATGGTGATGATCACGACCGGAATTTTGAGCATCGCCAGTTCGTTGCTGACGGCGTTGACCGCGTGGCTGTCCTCCAGTATTTGTTTGAAGGCGAAAATGGCAAAGATCATATAAATCATTTTGACCAGTTCCGGCCGGACGATGATCCGTAGCAGTGTGTCCGCGTTCATGCCGTCCTGAATCATGATCCAGGCGATAGCGATTGCCAGGGCCGTGATCAGTCCGAGTTCCTTGCCCGCCCTGAAATCCGGAAGCAGGGCCGACAAGGCCCAGCCCAGGCCCAGTCCGATAACAATGACGATGCCGATGGGAAACAGATCCTTGAGGAAGGGGATCACGCTTTTATCGGCTTCGAACGGCGGCCCCAGCCCGGTGATTTCCTTCCGGAGTTTCAGGTATCCGAAACCCGTAGCGCAAATGCTTACCGGCAGCATGCAGAGGATGAACAGGGCCATATGAACCTCCGACATCACGATGATCAGCAGGAAACCGGGATACATTGGCCACCAGTATTCCCAGATATGCCGAAACCAGTAATTGACGAAACTCAGCTGTGCGCCTGACAACTTCAGGGTCCGGCCGAGTTCCTTAACCATGGGCGCGGAAAAAATCGCACCCCCCGGCATGGGCAGAAGACCGATAATCGATGGAAAAACAATGAGATTGATACGCGGATGTGAAAGAATGCCCTTGAAATTATCAAGCATGCGCACCATGCGGCCGGTTTTTTCCATGCACTGGCTCAACACCAGGATCATGGAGACCACAACAGCCAGAGACAGGGATTGCAAGGACGTTGTTGATACCCAGAGGGATCGCGGGATACCGGTTACGGTCATGCCGAACAGCAAGCCAAGCAGGCAGGCCCCTATCAGGAACGCATTTCCCAGGGAAAATTTTCTGCGGATGGCCAGAAGGATGAATACAAAGGCGATGCCGACGCGAAGGACGGCGGGAACAGCATCAATCATCAGCGGCATGGGGGAACCATCGCATCGGTATTCCCCGCATGCCCCAGGACGCGGACGGGCAGCGACATCCTGAGGCATGCGGGGATGGACAGGCGTCAGATTGTGAAAACTATTTCACGGAATCTTTCAATGCTTTTCCGGCGGAAAACTTCGGAACATTGCGGGCCTTGATGTTGATGGGTGCGCCGGTTTGGGGATTTCTTCCTTTTCGTGCCGATCTTTTGACCGGTTTGAATGTGCCGAAACCCACCAGCGTGACCGTGTCGCCGTTGGACAGTGCATCGGTGATGGATGAGAAAACGCAATCAACCGCCGCCTGCGCATCTTTTTTGGTTCCGACCACTTTTGCCACTTCGTTGACTAAGTCCTTTTTGTTCACTTTTTTTCTCCTTTCATTTCGTTGATGTTATGAGGTTGATGGACTTGCGCCGCACTACAATAAAACCGGTCAGACAAATCGACGAGATGGATGAAATCCTGAAAATGGAACGGACACCGTCGGTTAAGCGTGGTGTCAGGGGTTTGCGGCTGTACTGTCAGGAAACGACATATGGTCGAACTTACTTGCATGCCTGGTGTGTGTCAAGAAAAATAAGCGGTTTACAGTGTTTTTGTCGTGCGTGTCCGGCGCCAATGGCTTTATCGATGATTTGCCGACTTCGGCCGGACACTGTTAAAGAAAATTGAAATATCAATATCCTATCGACCATCCATACCAATACCAATGAATCAGTTCCTGACCGATAAGCACATGGGCGATGGCGCCGCTGGCCAGAAACGGGCCGAAGGGGAGTGCGTATTTAAGATCTTTTTGAAGGACCATCATGACAAGAACGCCGATGACCGTACCCACCGCCGAGCTGATAAAAATCGTCACCAGTACCCCCTGCCAGCCGATAAACGCGCCGATCATGGCCAGCAGTTTGATATCACCGCCGCCCATGCCTTCATTGCCGGTCATTGCATGATACCCCCATGCCAAGGCGTACAGAATGCCTCCGCCGATAAGTACACCCAGACATGCATCCGGAAAACCAACGGCCGGCAGCGCCAGGGATGCAACCAGGCCGACCGGAATGCCAGGCAGGGAAATAATATCGAGAATGATCTTATGATCGATGTCAATCCCCGATACCACGATGAGCGTGGCGATAAAGGCAAAATAGATCAGTGATTCAACGGTTAGGCCGAATTTTACGACAACGGCCAAGGCGGCAAGGCCGGTCAGCAATTCAATAGCCGGGTAGCGGATGGATATGGTCTGTCTGCAGAAACGGCATTTTCCCTTGAGCCAGAGATAGCTCAATATGGGAATGTTGTCATAAAATCGAATGGGCGTCCGGCATGTAGGACACATGGAACCGGGCCGGACAATGGAGAGGGAGGCGGGAAGGCGGTAAATACAGACATTGAGAAAACTGCCGATGCAGGCTCCCATGATGAAAACCAGAAGCGGGATGATCCATGTCGGTGAAAATGCCGCTGTCATAGCAAAATACCTTGATCTTTGGGTTGTATGTTTTGTGCATGGATGCCATAAGCGGGTTTCCGTTAAAGCACCGTTTGCAACAGGTATGGATTACATATCACATTTACCGATGTATGACATTAATTTATGGCATTAATTTATGGCTTGCAAAAATCAATAAATCAATTGATCTTCCATATCAAACATATTAGGAAACGGGGCGACCGTCGATTTTTTCATTGACATCATACTGTTGCCGACGGAAAAAGGTTATAATGTTGAATATGATCCCATCGGATCATTTGTTAATCATGAATGCAGGTGTGTAAATGGCTGAAATGGATAAAGACGATATCGTCAGTATTCTTGAGGAGCGCGACGATAAAACCCGTATGCCGGACAAATTGCCGCTTCTTCCGGTGCGGGACGTGGTGGTGTTCACGGACATGGTGCTGCCGCTTTTTATCGGACGTGATAAATCCGTTAAAGCGGTGGAATCCGCCATGCGAAAAGACCGGCTCCTGTTTCTGGTCACCCAGAAAGACCCGGCGATGGAAGACCCCAGGCCGGATGACGTTTATCATATCGGCACCGTCTGCCGGATCCTTCGTGTTGTCAAGCTTCCGGATGGCAATTTCAAAACCCTGATTCAGGGTATCGATAAAGGCAGAATCACGCGTTTTATCAGTCAAAAAAGCATATATAATGTAAAAATTGAAGTCATTAAGGATATATATTATGGACAACTTAATGTAGAACATCAGGCTTTAATGAGAACTATCCGAGAAAACTGTGAAAAGATATTAACCATTCGTGGCGATTTCACAACGGAAATCGGCATCCTTTTAAATGAAATTGAAGATCCCGGCAAACTGGCGGATCTGGTCTCATCGAATCTGAATCTCAAGATCGAGGAAGCCCAGGAATTACTCGAATTAACGGACCCCATCGACCGTCTGCGGAAAGCCAATGCGTTGCTTTCCCGAGAGGTTGAACTCTCCATGGTGCAGGCCAAAATCCAGAGCAATGTCCGGGATGAAATATCGAAAAGTCAGCGGGACTATTTCCTGCGGGAACAGATGCGCGCCATCAATAAGGAACTGGGCGAATTTGACGAAAAAGCTGAAGAGATCAATACGTATAAAAAGCAGCTCAAACGCGCCAAGCTCCCGCCCGAGGCCCGTAAAGAAGCGGAAAAACAGCTTAAACGGCTTGATCAGGTCCACCCGGATGCATCTGAATCCTCCGTGATCCGCTCCTATCTCGAATGGCTCATCGAACTTCCCTGGAGCAAATCCACCCGGGATGTGCTCGATATTCCGGCGGCAAAAAAAATTCTGGACAAGCATCATCACGGACTCGAAAACGTCAAAGACCGGATACTGGAATACCTGAGCGTTCGAAAACTCAACCCGAAGAAAAAGGGGCAGATCCTCTGTTTTGTCGGGCCGCCGGGCGTTGGAAAAACTTCTCTTGGCCAGGCCATTGCAAAAGCCATGAATCGAAAATTTTTCAGGGTTTCCCTTGGCGGCATCCGTGACGAGGCGGAAATCAGGGGGCACCGGAGAACCTATATCGGCGCTATGCCTGGCCGTATCCTTCAGGGCATGAAGCAATGCGGCAAAAACAATCCGATATTCATGATGGATGAGATCGACAAGATCGGCGTGGATTTCCGGGGCGATCCTGCCTCTGCCCTGCTGGAAGCACTTGATCCGGAACAGAATACGAATTTCAGCGATCATTATCTCAATATCCCTTTTGATCTGTCGAATGTCATGTTTATTCTGACCGCCAACATGACCGATACGATCCCTTCGGCCCTGCTCGACCGGATGGAAGTGATTTACCTGTCGGGATATACCGCCGATGAGAAAGCCGCCATTGTGCGGACCCATCTGCTGACGCGCCAGATCGCTGATCACGGGTTGACCCAAAAAAAGGTTTCCTTCAGCGACAGTGCCGTCCGACAGATCATCGAGGAATACACCTCCGAAGCCGGATTGCGTAACCTCGAGCGGGAACTGGCCACCGTCTGCCGGAAAATCGCCCGGCAGATCGCCGAGGGAAAAAAGGGATCCTTTGTTGTCACCAGGAACAACCTTCAGAAATACCTGGGCGTGGCCAAGTTCATTCCGGAAATGGATCAGGAGGAGAGCCAGATCGGCCTGGCTACGGGGCTGGCCTGGACCCACGTGGGCGGCGAAGTGCTCTATGTCGAGGCCTCATTGCTGGAAGGCAAGGGAGATCTGATCATCACCGGCCAATTGGGGGAAGTGATGCAGGAGTCGGCCAGGGCAGCGGTCAGTTATGCACGATCCCACTGCCAGTCTTTCGGTTTGAATAAAAATTTTTTTGAAAATCTCGATATCCATATTCATGTGCCCGCGGGCGCGATCCCCAAGGATGGCCCGTCCGCCGGCATCGCAATGGCAACGGCCCTGATATCGGCCATCACCGGGAAACCCGTCAACACGGACGTGGCCATGACCGGAGAAATCACCCTTCGGGGCCGGATTCTGCCCATCGGCGGTCTGCGCGAAAAATCGATCGGCGCCATCCGGGCAGGCATCAAGACCATTATTATTCCGGAAAAAAACAAAAAGGAATTGACGGAGATCCCCAAGGTCGTCAAGCGCAAAATCAAGTTCATGCCCGTCTCCCATATTGATGAGGTCATCACCATCGCCATCGGCAAGGATGCCTTTCGTCCCGCGCCGGCCGAAAAAAAAGCGCGCAAGAAAAAGAAATGAAGGCCGGTTGGATGTATCATGAAAATCCTTTCCGTTGATACGGCCACCAAAACATGCAGTACGGCCATTGTCTGTGATGACGCCGTGCTTGCCGAAACCGTCCTCGACCATGGAGAGACTCATACTCGGGTCCTGATGAAGATCATCTGCGACATGCTTTCGGACGCCGGGATGCGCACGACAGATATCGACGGCTTTGCCGTCACCATCGGACCGGGGAGTTTCACGGGGCTTCGCATCGGCCTCGCCACGGTTAAGGGGCTGGCCTTTGCAGCAGGGAAACCGATTGCCGGCATTTCCACCCTCGACGCCCTGGCAGCTCCTTTTACCGACGCGACCGGCCATGTGTGCGCCATGATCGATGCCAGAAGAGGGGAGGTGTATACAGCCCTTTACCGGTGCGGTTCTTCGCGCTTGATTCCCGACGGCCCGGCTCGGGCTGCATCCCCTGATCAAGCCATTGTGGACATTTCCGGTCCCGCGCTTTTTGTGGGCGACGGGGCCTTGGCCTACAAGGACCGGATTATGGCCGAACTCGGGGAAAACGCCCGATTTGCAGAACCAGGACAGCATGTGATCCGGGCATCTGCCGTGGGAAAACTCGGTATGGAGCGGATCATTGCCGGTGAAATCGTCGATGCCTTCACCCTGGTTCCGGTTTATCTGCGCAGATCGGATGCGGAAAAAAAGATCTCAGGATAGGGAAAGCCCCATGAATACCCGATGCTTTCCTGTTTTTGTTGACTTCATCAATATCGCTGATATAAAGAACAATTACCGTTCCAAAGGGAGCGGGTATGGCGGCCCCGAAAAAAGGGTCGAATATACTTTCGAGGTTTTTGCGATGACCCAAAAATATGTATGGGCCGACCCGCCGGCACAGACGGCTTTTCCCATTGCACGGCCCGGTCTGCCTTTTATTTTCGCAGCGGCATTTGTCACCTTTGTTCTGGCACTTGCGGGTTTCGGCATCGCCGCCCTGATCGGCATTGCCATCACTCTTTTTATATGTTATTTTTTCAGGGATCCGGACAGGGTCACGCCGGATGTTGCCGATGCGGTCATCTGCCCGGCCGACGGCAGGGTTGTTTTTACCGGCATTGTCGAGACCAATCCGTTTCTGCCGGGTCGACGCATGAAAATCGGCATTTTCATGTCGGTTTTCAACGTGCATGTAAATCGTGTGCCCATGACCGGCAGGATCGAAAAAATATCCTATTTCCCCGGAACGTTCATGCCGGCAGACCGGTCGGCCGCATCCACGAAAAACGAACATAACGCCGTGATCATAGAAACCGTTGCCGGCGTCAAAATCGGGTTCGTTCAGGTAGCCGGACGGATCGCAAGGCGCATTATCTGCAACGTAAGGGAAGGGGATGCCATGGCCGCTGGTCAGCGATTCGGAATGATCTGTTTCGGATCACGTGTGGATGTCTATCTGCCGCCGGAAACAAAACCCGATGTCCGGAAGGGCGACCATGTTCAAGCAGGGACGACGATACTGGGTCGGATGCAATAGCCTACGGTCTTTTTGTTTGTCGCGCAAATCCGGAAATTTTACCATATCGAATCAATTCATGATTTTGTAATAATGTGATGGTCCTGCAAAGACGCCTTTGCGGGACCATCATCTTTAATATTGACGGCATCAACAAGGGAGGCATGAATTACATGGCAAGGAAATATCAGATCGCGGTCGTTCCCGGAGACGGCACAGGACCGGAAGTTGTGGCCGAAGGAATCAAAACATTGAATGCCGCGTCCGCCAGACATGGGTTTGAACTACAGTACACGACCCATACCATCGGCGGCGAACATTATAAAAAAACCGGGGAAATCCTGCCGGATCACGTGATCGAGTCCCTTTCCGGCGCGGACGCGATTTTTCTGGGCGCCATCGGGCATCCGGACGTCAAGCCGGGAATTCTTGAACAGGGGATTCTGTTGAAACTGCGATTCACCCTCGACCAGTACATCAACCTTCGGCCCGTCAAACTCTATGAAGGGGTTTCAACACCGTTGAAAAACAAAACCTCCAAAGACATCGATTTTGTCGTTGTACGGGAAAACAGCGAAGGTCTTTACGCCGGTGCGGGCGGATGCCTGAAACGGGGAACACCGGATGAGGTGGCGATCCAGGATTCCATCAATACCCGAAAAGGGGTGGAACGCTGCATCCGGTATGCCTTTGAATACTGCCGGAAACGCAACAAAGCAAAAAAACTGACGCTGTGCGGCAAGACCAATGTCCTGACCTATGCCTTTGATCTCTGGGAACGAACGTTTAATGAAGTGGCAAAGGAATATCCGGATATTGAAACCGATTACGCCCACGTGGATGCCATCTGCATGTGGATGGTAAAGAATCCGGAATGGTTCGACGTCATTGTGACCGATAATATGTTCGGAGATATCATCACCGACCTCGGTGCCATGATCCAGGGCGGCATGGGAATCGCCGCCGGCGGCAACATCAACCCTGAAGGCGTTTCCATGTTTGAACCCATCGGTGGATCCGCACCCCGCTATACCGGCAAGGGAGTGATCAACCCCATCGCTGCCATTTTATCCACCCATCTGCTTCTCGATACCATCGGCGAACCTGATGCGGCCGTATCCGTCGAATCCGCAGTCAAGAAAGTCTTAAGAGACGACATCAAGGATGTCGCCGCCGGAAAGATGGGCTATACAACAAGCGAACTGGGCGATCTTATCGCCAGATACATTACAGACGGCACAGGAGTCTAGCGGTGGAACAGATACCGATGACCCGACAAGGATATGAAACGCTTCGAAACGAGCTTCATCGTTGTAAAGCGATCCTTCGGCCCCAGACCATAAGGGCCATCGAAGAGGCCCGGGCACACGGCGATCTTTCGGAAAACGCCGAATATTCAGCGGCAAAGGAACGCCAGGGATTTATCGAGGGGCGGATCAATGAACTTGAATACAAGCTGGCCCATGCCAATGTCATTGATCCGTCAAAGCTCAGCAAGGACAGCGCCCTGTTCGGCTGCATCGTGGTGCTGGAAAATGTTGACACCGGAGAAGAAGTCGAGTACCAGCTGGTCGGCCCGGATGAATCGGACGTCAAGGAAGGCCGCATATCCGTGACATCGCCCATCGGCAAAGCCCTTCTGGGCAAGAAACTCGGGGATGAAATTGTGATTCAGGTGCCGGCCGGCCAGCGGCATTACGAAGTGATCGATATCCAGTAACGGTGCTTTCCCTTATGCCGGAATTTTCCGGCGGATCAGAAAGAACCGTCAATCGCAGTTTGGAGGTAATAGTATGGCAAGGGTCACGATTGAAGATTGTCTGAAACGCATACCCAACCGTTTTTTGCTGGTGCATGTGACCACAAAACGCGTTCGTCAGATTTTGGACGGCAGCCCACTGCTCATCAAGGCATCCGGTAATGAAAATGTCGTCACAGCGTTACGGGAAATCGCATCCGGAAAGGTGTTTGTCAAACAAGACAAAACAAAGGAATGATTCCTTTGCGCCGCACACCCGGAACTGACGATGACTATCGTCACCTGAACCGGGATATCGGCAGGGCCGTCAATGATTACCGCATGATTGAAGACGGCGACCGGATCCTTGTGGGAGTGTCCGGAGGCAAAGACAGCCTCACGTTGCTCTGGGCGTTAACGGAACGGCTTTCGCGCATTCCCGTGTCGTATGTCTTGTACGGTGTTTATGTGGACCCCGGTTTTGAACCGGGTTTTGCCCGTGATCTGGCTGAATGGGCGCGCACGCATGGTTTTTCTCTGCGGGTGGAGCATACTGATTGCGGCATTGTGGCCCACAGTGAAACAAATCGCGAAAATCCCTGTTTCCTGTGTGCGCGACTTCGCCGGAAACGTATTTTTGAAGTCGCGGATGAACTCAATTGCAATAAAGTTGCTTTCGGACATCACAAGGACGATATTATTGAAACTTTTTTCATCAATGTCTGCTATGCGGGCGCCATGTACACCATGCGACCGAAGCAGGCGTTTTTTGACGGCAAGATTACCGTGATCCGTCCGATGGCCTATGTTGATGAAGAACGGATCAAACGATTTTCCGAGGACGCCGGATTCCCAAAGTTTGATAACCCGTGTCCCACAGCCAGGGTTTCCCGACGCATGGAAATCAAAACGCTGTTGAAACAATTTTACAGGAGTAACAGGAATATAAAAGGAAATATTTTCCGTTCGTTGCGACGCGTCAAACCGGAATATTTTCTTTAAATCACCGATGCCCGTGCAGGGCATGGGCCAAAACGGGGGGCGTCCGTGAAATCGACGGAACCGGGCTGTGGCCAAGCAATGAAAGATATCCAGAACGAGCCGGATTACCGGAATATCGACATCGACAAGGTCGGCATCAAGGGATTACGCTATCCCATCGCCGTGCTCGACCAAAACCGCGGTGAACAGAATACCATTGCGTCCATCAACATGTATGTGGATCTTCCCCATGAATGCAAGGGAACCCACATGAGTCGTTTTGTGGAGCTGCTGCACCTGTTTCGGCCCCAGATTTCCTTAAGGACGTTTTCCGAGATCCTAACCCAGATGAAGCAGCATCTCAACGCTGCATCCGCCCACATCGAGGTGACCTTTCCCTATTTTATCGAAAAGTGCGCACCAATCAGCGGGGCTGCCGGTCTCATGGATTACACATGCAAGCTGATCGGCACCATCAATCCCGAAGGCCGGATCGACCTGGTTTCAGAAGTGATCGTTCCCATATCCTCGGTCTGCCCGTGCTCAAAGGAAATCAGCAGCGAAGGCGCCCATAACCAGCGCGGCATGGTTCACCTAAAAACGCGGTTTAAAAAATTCATTTGGATCGAAGACATGATTGCGCTGGTGGAAAAAGCCGCGTCATGCGAGGTCTATTCGGTGCTCAAACGGGCCGATGAGAAATACATCACGGAAAAGGGATTTTCCAATCCGAAATTTGTCGAAGATATTGTCCGTGATATCGCCTTTGCGCTCAATTCAGACAAAAACATCACCTGGTTTTCCGTGGAAGTGGAAAACTTCGAATCCATCCACAACCACAATGCTTACGCCTCCATCACCCGCGGACAGAAACCGTAGTTGCGCGCGGCACATAACCGCATCAGCCTTTTTTGCGTTGCCATAAAATTTTACCAAACTTCCGGGTTATTGATCCAGGTGTGAGATAATTCGTTTAATAATGGGATCGACCGTTTTATCAGGCGTGTTCAACAGAATCACGTAACGATAGAGTTTGCCGCTGCCGGCGCGGATATAACCCACCCGGGTGCGGATCCCGGTTAGGGTACCGGTCTTGTAATAATCCCTGCCTTCTGTCTGCATCAGCGCATGATACGGGGCAAAGGCGTCTAATATTTTAAGAATCGCGGCCGCCGACATCCGGTTTTCCCGGGAAAGGCCGGACCCTTCCGCCAGCGCCAAGTCTCCGATACCAAGAATATTATCCGAATACTGTTTTGCCGCAGCTACGCCTTTTTCAAGAGTTCCCGGCGTTCCGTAAACTGCGGCGCCAACGGAAATCAGCAACTGGTTTGCGATGTAATTGTTGGAGTATTTCAACAGCCGTTCGATGATGTCGGTGACGGAATATTCTGATTGATACCGGTAAATTAACCGGTCTTTGGCCGCATCGACCCTGCCGAGCCGTAACTTTCCAGTAATGGTCATACCGGCGGCCCGGAAAAAATGGATGAACAGCTCGCCGGAATAGTTGGTGATTTCTTCGCCGTCAAAGGAAAAAGTGATTCTTCCGGAATCGGGATTGTCCGTCCGGATCCGCTTTAATGCCAGTGGGAGCAGGGGGGTCTGCGGTTCGGCGGAAACCGTAACACCTTTTTCACGTTTGAAATGCACGGTGTTGAAATTCACGCACAAGGCACCGTTGGGCGCATTGAAGGGATCGCGGGACAGGGTGGATGCGCCGGGAATATCGATGGGTTTGGCAAAGAAAGTATCATCCAACACGATGTCCGCAACCACCGGTAAGCGCCGGGCAACTTGCACTGCGATTTTTTCAACGGTTTCCGAAATCAGCAGGGGATCGCCGTACCCCTTGATGATAAGGTTATTGTTTCCATCCTGATAAAATTCCGTGTGAAAGCGATAATCCGGCCCGAGATGATGAATGGCCGCCAGAGCCGTAAAGACCTTCAGGGCCGATGCGGGAACCAGTTTCAGGTCGGCGTTTCTGCTGAAAATGACTTTTCCGCCTGGATCAGCCACCAGCACCGCATCCCGGCTGCTGATCCAACTGTCGATCCCGAAAGGATCGCCCGTTTGGGCATGCGGGCGGGAGCTGTCTGCCATCAGCAGGCAAAAGACGAGTGCCGGCATGATCCGGCGTATGAACAACAACCTGGTTTTTTGCATGATCTGTAGTTTTTTATCCCCGCGTATCAAGAATGAGGGTCACGGGGCCGTCGTTGATCAGGGAAACATCCATCATGGCGCCGAATACGCCGGCTTTGACGGTAATGCCGGATTGACCCGCGTACCCGATAAATGCTTTATACAGGGCTTCGGCGACATCCGGAGGGGCCGCAGCGGTAAAAGAAGGACGACGACCCTTGCGACAATCCCCGTACAAAGTGAACTGGGACACCACCAGCATTTCACCGCCAACATCCACCAGGGACCGGTTCATTTTACCCGCCGCATCTTCAAAAATACGCAGGCCGGCGATCTTGTCTGCCAGAAACCGGGCATCCGAAGGCTGATCATCAGCAGCCACCCCGAGCAATACCAGCAAGCCAGGGCCGATATCGCCGACAAGCCGGCCGTCAACGGTCACGGCGCTTTGTTTTACTTTTTGAATCACAACGCGCATGATCCGGTTTATATGCCGACAGAGCATCCGTTGTCAAGATACTGCTCCTGGTTGCTCCTGGACAACCGCTGGAACAACTGGTCAGATCGTTGCAGGGATTGTGCGTCTGATCAATTTACGGTCGCTGACGTTATCCTTCACGACTATGTCCCGTTTACATTGATTTCCCGCTTATTTCCTTGACACATTTATGGATTGTAGCTTACATAACAAATCTTTTTATACGCAGTATTCCAATGTTGCTTGCAAGTCCTGTTAAGCGATATACCCGTTTCCGGAGGAAATAATGGATTACAAGGACACGCTGAATCTGCCGTCAACCCAGTTTCCCATGAAGGCGAACCTGGCAAAACGCGAGCCCCAACAGCTGGCGCAATGGGAAGAACAGGAACTCTATGCGCAGGTCCGTCAGGCCGCCAAGAGTCGCCCGACCTTTATTTTGCACGACGGCCCCCCATATGCCAACGGCAATATTCATATCGGCACGGCACTTAACAAGATTTTAAAGGACATGGTGGTCCGGTCCCGGCAGATGAGCGGTTATGATGCGGCGTTTGTCCCCGGCTGGGATTGTCACGGCCTGCCGATCGAACACAACGTTGACAAGCAACTATGCAAAAACAAGCAGCAGATGTCAATCGTGGAAATCCGCAAAGCCTGCCGGGCCTATGCGGAAAAATTCATCGATATCCAGCGCTCCGAATTCAGGCGGCTCGGGGTGATGGCTCAATGGGATGATCCCTACCTGACCATGGCCTTTGCCTATGAGGCCGTTATCGCGAAAAAATGCGCGGAGTTTGCTTTAGACGGCAGCCTCTACCACAGCAAAAAGCCGATCTACTGGTGCTCCAGTTGCAAAACCGCGCTGGCTGAAGCTGAAATCGAATACGGTGATGAAAAATCTCCCTCGATTTACGTTAAATTTCCATTAAACAGGGATCCGGGCTCTCTGCATCCGGAAATATCTGGAAAACAAGCCTTTATGGTTATCTGGACCACCACGCCCTGGACGCTTCCGGCCAACCTGGCTGTTGCGCTACACCCTGATTTCATCTATTCGGCCGTTGAAACCGATGCCGGGGATATACTTATCCTGGCAAGAGAACGGATCGCAGATTGCATGAAAACGTTTGGCGTCTTGTCGTATCGCATCATTGTCGATGTGGACCCAAAAAATTTGGAAAATCAGACCTGCCGTCACCCCCTATACAACAGAGAATCCGTAATCGTACTCGGAAGCCATGTCGCGCTGGAAACCGGCACCGGGTGCGTGCATACGGCGCCGGGACACGGCCGCGAGGATTTTGAGATCGGCACTGCCTACGGCCTGGAACCGTATTCGCCGGTGGACGACAACGGCTGTTTCACCGAAGAGGTGAAAGATTTTGCCGGTCGGTTCGTCTTTGATGCAGATTCCGGCATTATCGACCGGCTCAGGGAAACTGGCATGTTGCTGGCTTCCGGCGCCATCTCCCATTCCTACCCCCACTGTTGGCGGTGTAAAAAATCCATCATTTTTCGAGCCACTCCCCAGTGGTTCATTTCAATGGATAAGACCGGCCTTCGCAAAAAGGCCCTGGCCGCCATTGACACGGTATCCTGGATCCCCGCCTGGGGCAGGGACCGGATCTACGGAATGATTGAAAAGCGGCCGGACTGGTGCGTTTCCCGCCAGCGATCCTGGGGGGTTCCCATTACGGTGTTTTATTGCCGGAAATGTACGAAAATGATCCTTACCCCCGAAATCGTCGACCGGATTTACGCCCTTTTCACACAACACGGCGCCGATATCTGGTTTGAAAAGGAGGCCGCGTTTTTCCTACCGGAAGGCACCGTGTGCGACGCATGCAGGTCAATGGATTTCGACAAGGAAAACGATATTTTAGATGTCTGGTTTGATTCCGGTGTCAGCCATGCCGCTGTCCTGGAGGAACGATCCGGCCTTTCATGGCCGGCGGATCTTTACCTGGAAGGCAGCGACCAGCACCGGGGATGGTTTCACAGTTCCCTGTTGACTGCCGTGGGTATTAAAGGGACCGCGCCATACCGCACCGTCCTGACCCATGGATTCGTGGTGGACGGCGACGGCAAGAAAATGTCCAAATCCATCGGAAACGTCATCGCACCTGAAAAGGTCATCGACCGTTACGGCGCGGAAATCCTCAGGCTCTGGGTGGCGGCCTCGGATTACCGGGACGATATCCGGATTTCTGAAAAGATCCTGACTCAGCTCAGTGATGCCTACCGCCGAATCCGCAATACCTGCCGGTTTATTCTGGGCAATCTCTATGATTTTGAACCGGCCCCGCACATGACCGATATTGCGGACATGCCGGAAATGGACCGATTTCTGCTGCACCGGCTGCACGGACTGATTGCAAAAACCACCACCGCTTACACGGCATATGAATTTCACACGATCTATCACGCCCTGCACAATTTCTGCACCCTGGATTTGTCCGCGTTTTATCTCGATATCTTAAAAGACCGGCTTTATACGTCTCCTGCGGCGTCAGTTCAACGACGCAGCGCCCAGACGGTCATCTGGCACGTGGTTGACGCTGTGGCCCGCATCATGGCCCCGATTCTCCCATTTACCGCCGAAGAGATATGGGCACATATGCCGGCGCTGCCGGACAAGACGGGCAGTATTCACCTGGCGGATTTTCCGGCTCTTGACCCGAGATTCAAAAATGATGCCCTGGCCGGAAAATGGCAGGTGATCCTCGATGTCCGCCAGGAAGTGACCAGGGCACTGGAAACCGCCCGGGCTGCCAAAATTATCGGCCATTCCCTTAATGCTTCGGTGACGCTCTGCTGCGACGATGCGCTGCATGACCGGCTTAGTGCTTACGCGGATGAACTCAAGGCCATTTTTATCGTGTCTGAAGCCCGCCTGGTGCGGTCGGCATCCTGCACCGCGTCCTGCGCGCCTACGGAAATGGAAGGCCTGGCGATCAATGTGTCGCTCGCGCCCGGGGAAAAATGCAACCGTTGCTGGGTAGTCCATCCAAGTGTAAGCATGGATGGCGAAAACCCGGATATCTGTGACCGGTGCCGGTCGGTCCTGGCCGCGGGTATCAACCCTTAAATTCTTAAAATGAAAATATTTTTCCGCCATGAACCGATACACGATGCATATGCTGACCGGAAAATACCGACTGCTGCTGGCCGTGGCCATGCTCGTGGTCATCTTTGACCAGGTCGGCAAATATCTCATTGTCGCTTATGTGGGCATGTATGAGACCATTGCGGTGATCCCCGGGTTCTTTAATATTGTGCATGTACGAAACCCCGGGGCCGCGTTCGGCCTGTTCGCAAATCAGGCTCCGATGATCCGCAATATCGTACTGATCAGTGCATCTGTTGTTGCAATGGTCTTCATTTTATATCTTTTCCACCAGACTCCGACGACCTATCCGCTGCTGTCGGTCGGATTTGCGATGATTCTGGGAGGGGCCGCCGGCAATCTGATCGACAGGATCCGGTGGGGAAGAGTGGTGGATTTTCTCGATCTCCATATTGGTTCGTTTCACTGGCCGGCCTTTAATATTGCCGACAGTGCGATATCGGTCGGCATAGTGATATTCGCTTATTACGTTATTTTCCGCAAAGTCCCGATATAACCGCGCCTGGACATTTCCCAGGAGATAAGGTATCCCATGTTTCCGGTTCTGTTTGATTTCGGTCCGTTTACCGTTCACACATACGGCTTTTTTGTGGCACTGGGCCTGCTGGCGGGTATTTTCCTGGCCGGTCGTGAAGCGCGGCGCTTAGATCTCGACCCCGATAAAATCATTGATATGTGTTTTTATATCGTTGTGGCCGCCATTGTGGGCTCCCGCCTGCTGTTTGTGATCCAGAATCCCGACACATTCAGGGTCGCGCCGCTGGAAGCCGTCAAAATCTGGAAAGGCGGCCTGGTCTTTTACGGCGGATTTGCCGGCGCCATGGTCGTTGTTTTCCTCTATCTGATGGTTTATCGGCTTCCTCTGGGAAAAGTCGCCGATATTGCCGCTCTTTCCGTACCCCTGGGTCATTTTATCGGCCGTATCGGATGTTTTTTCGCCGGCTGCTGCTACGGAAAAACCTGTGACTGCCTGTGGGCGATCACGTTTAGGCACTCCGAGGCCCTGGCGCCTTTGCATGTGCCGCTGCATCCGACCCAGTTGTATGAATCCGGAGCCAACCTGATGATTTTCCTGATTTTGTTTTTTTCCAGTACCCGCAAGCAGTATCACGGACAACTGTTCTGGATATATGCCCTGCTCTACGGTGTTATCCGGGCGTTTATTGAAATGTATCGGGGGGATTTTCGGGGAACGGAGGTTTTCGGGATTCTGTCCGTATCCCAGACCATCGGCATCAGTCTTGCCGTTATTGCGGTCGGTATGCTGGTCATCTTTCGAAAACGAACTCTGTCGTAAACGGATATGGCTGAAATCGTTCATGCGAAGCTCAACCAGCATTTCAAGGAATCTGTGCCAGATTCTTTCGCCCCGGTCTACCTGGTGTACGGCGAGGAGTTCATTTACGAACAGGCGGTCCGGACCATTGTCGACGCCATGCTTCCGGATCCATCCAGACAGAGGCTCCAACATGAAATTCATAATGCCCAGGAAGGCGCGGGTCTGGGAGAAATCATCGAGAAACTCAATACCTATTCTTTTTTTTCCGGCAGAAATATTATTGAATTCCGGACCCCGTCCATCTTTGTGAACAAGTTTGATCCGGGCAAGCTGATCCAGCGGATTCAAAAAGCCCATAAAACAATGGATGCAGCCCAGGCCCGCCGACTCTACCTCGAACTTTTGGGACGGCTCCGGCTTGATCCTGAAGCGATCACTCCGGAAACCCTTCATGAAAAACTGGGCATTGATCCGGCGACTTTCGGTGATGCGGCGTGGCTGATCGCCATTAACGCGGATTGTCTGAAAAATAATCTTGTCGCGCCGGAATTATCCGCCGATATTGAAATACTGCAGCGTGCCGTTGAAAAGGGATTTCCCAAAAACAAACATCTGATTATCGTTACTGACACTGCGGACAAGCGCACCGGATTGTATCTGGCCATCCGCAAAACCGGCGTGATCGTGGAATGCACCATTCCAAAGGGCACACGCAAGGCCGACCGGGACGAACAGAAGCGCATTTTTTCTCAGCACGCCAGCCGGATCACGCAGCAATATAAAAAAATCATCGAGCCCGCAGCGTTTGATGCCATGCTTGATTTGATCGGTTTTGATCTGCGGGTGTTTGCCTCCAATCTGGAAAAACTCATCGATTATGCCAGGGATAGGGATCGCATCACGGCCCGGGATGTCCGGGCCGTGATCCATCCACTCCGGGATGATCCGGTTTATGAACTGACCGGCGCCATTGCCGATCGAAACACCGGCAAGGCTCTCCCGGTCCTGTTTTCGCTGCTGTCGTCGGGCATCCATGAATTGCAGATTATCATGGCCGTGACCAACCAGGTCCGACGCCTGCTGCTCATCCGCAGTTTTATGGAAAGCGACCTTGGACGGGTCTGGCACCCTGGGGTGACATATGACCGGTTTCAGAGCGATGTCCTGCCGGCTGCCCGGCAATACGATGACCTTCTTGCGGCGAAGCGGGCACATTCATTTCAACCGGACGCAGGCGGGTATGAAGACGGAGAAAGGGAGGGGGACACGGATGGATCTGGTGAAGAAGAAACACCTGCGGGGAAAAACCCGGACAAGCTGCCGGAAGATCTTTGCATCGCCCGGAAAAAAGAGCATCCCTATGCTGTTTATTCCTTGTTTTTAAAAGCCAAAAACTTTCATACCCGGGAACTGGTGACGGCATTTAGCGCCCTTAACCAGGCGGATGTGGCTCTTAAAACCGTTGGTCAATCTCCAAAGGCGGTTCTTGAATTCCTTATCATCGGCATTTGCGGCATCAATAGTGACGCATCCAAATGATCATTCAGCCTTGACCCGGAAAATGATGGAACTGATCGCCGTGTAGGCCGGAAGCCAGAAGGGAAAATTCACCGGAAGGATCAATGCCTATCGTGTCGGGTATCTTATGAAAACGCGCAAAAAGCGAGTAAAATCAGACTTTTTACGAGTGCATTAAACAAGTTGTATCAATCAAATCTTGTAATGAATGCTTGCAATCATTTTCAAAACAATGTTATTTTTAAACTCTGAAAGAATTTTTCGGTAAAGGCGATCAATATCAATCTTTTTTAGCGATTCCTGTATCTTACAGACCAATCTCGGTCACTCCTCATTTCACCCCGGAGGCGGAGAATATGGCCAACCTGGAACTACCGGAAAAGGCATCCTTTGAACATAAAATTGTTCCGGACCACGCACATTCTGAAAAACCAGTGATCCCGAAGAAAAAAGCATGGAAAATCATTATCGCCGACGATGAATCCGAAGTGCACGGCGTCACCCGGATGGTTCTTGGTGATTATGTTTTCGAAGGCAGATCCCTTGAGTTCATAAGCGCCTATTCCGCTCATGAGACCAAGACGCTGCTGGAAAAAAATCCGGATACGGCAATCATCCTGCTGGACGTGGTCATGGAAACCGATGACGCCGGTCTGCAACTGGCACGATGGATCCGTCAGGATCTGAATAATTCATTTGTCCGTATCGTCCTGCGCACCGGTCAACCCGGCAAGGCCCCTGAAAAAAGAGTGATCATCGACTATGATATCAACGAATATAAGGAAAAAACCGAACTGACCGTACAAAAGCTTTTCACCACCATCACGACGGCGCTCCGCTCCTACCGGGACATGCGGATCATTGAAAAAAGCCGCATCGGCCTGGAGCAGATCATCAAGTCATCGGCCCATCTTTTCGAGCACCAGCCACTTAAGGATTTTGCAAAAGGGGTGCTGATCCAGCTCATATCCATTCTGAAGCTTGATGAAAATTCCGTATATGTTCAACTCTCCGGGTTCAGCGCCATCAACGAAAAAAGTAACGGTGAAGATTTCATTATCCTGGCCGCCACCGGCAAGTATGAAAACGCGGTCGATCATTACGTGTCCGATATTTTCCCGGATGATGTCATTAAATATCTGAAACAGGCGGTGCGTGAAGAACGCAGTCTTTTCATCGACGATGTTTATGTGGGATATTTTGTGACCCGCAACGGGAAAAAGAATCTGCTCTATCTGAAATACTGCACGAACCTGAGCAAGCTCGACCGGGACCTGATCCGGATATTTTCAAACAATGTGGCCATTGCCTTTGAAAATATCCTGTTAAACAGCGAAATCGTCGATACCCACAAAGAGATGCTGATGACCCTCGGGGAGGTGGTTGAAAACCGGTCCCTGGAAGTGGGTAAACACGCCCACCGGGTTTCCCTGTTCTGTCATCTGCTGGCCATTAAGGCCGGACTGAGCCGGGAGGAAGCCGATCTGTTGCGCATGGTGGCGCCCATGCACGATGTGGGAAAGGTTGCCATTCCGGATGCGATCCTTCTCAAATCCGCAGGCCTGACGTCGGATGAATTTGAGCTGATCAAGCTCCATACCACCATAGGGTACGAGCTTTTCAAATGTTCCAATCGGTCGATCATGAACGCGGCCGCCATTGTCGCGCACCAGCACCACGAACACTGGGACGGCACCGGCTATCCCAATGGGCTCAAAGGCGAGGATATCCATATTTTTGGAAGGATCACCGGACTGGCCGACGTTTTTGATTCCCTGTCACACTGTCGGATATACAAGAAAAAATGGCCCATCGACCAGGTCATTTCCTTTATCACACAACAACGGGGGCTCCGATTCGACCCCCTACTGGTGGATCTTTTTCTTGAAAATCTCGATGCGTTTATCGTCATCAACGAACAATATCCGGATTGATCGCAGCGATTTTTATTTCCATCCCGTGTTATGAAGTCATTCCATTCGGAATCAGTATCATGAAAAGACGTCCATCTCATAATCAATGATTTTGCAAAAAGCTCCTTCCGAATATATTTTTAGATAAAAAAACATTGTTTATTGTTCTGAACTATGGTATTATTAAAATTTTAGATATTTTGCAAAATCATGACACGTTTATCAGGAGGAGCAGGCAGTGGGGGATAAATCCACTTTCAAACAATTACGGGAAGATGAGAGGGAAATTCGAAAGCAGCTGATCATCAAGGCGGCTAAGGAGATTTTCGAGGAAAAATCCTTTCATGAAATCGGCATGCGCGATATCGCTGTAAAGGCGGGGGTATCGGCTGCATCCATTTACCGGTATTTCCCCAGCAGGGATGATCTCTTTGTCGAGGCCCTGATTCAGGACATCAATGAAATCGAAGAGCGCTTTCAACGGCGGCTGAAACACGGTGATACCATTGAAGATATCACACTGGCAGTGGTGGATTACATGATCGACAATGAAGCCGCCTTCCAGATGATGTGCCATTTCATGATCCGTGGGGAACTCAACCCCCAGGCATTGAAAAAATTCAACGGGGTCCAGCGGTATTTTCTGAACATGTTCGACAAAGTGGTGAAAAACACCGAGGGTTCTGGCAAACTCCGCCTGAACACCCAGGCGTTTTTCGCATCTCTTGCCGGAATCGTATTGACCTTCAGAAACTATCCGGGCCGGACCGCCGAGGAAAAACGCAAAGCTATCCACAAGCTGGCCTTGATCATCATGCGCCAGGGTACGGACGCGCTGGACAAGGTATAGCAGTGCCTTTTGACTGGTGCGCCGTCGCTTTTCCCAACGCATTGGAAGCCTCTTCGTAAAAGCAATGCGACATGCCCTCATATCTGGGCGAAAAATGAAAGAGGGTATATCGCCGGACTCCGGCCGCAGCCGCGATTTCGCCGGCCTGGCGGGCTGTCAGGTGATGTTTCCGGCGGGCATGGCCGGCATCTTTTTCAAGAAACGCCGATTCAATAAACAGATGGTCCGCGCCGTAAATCATGTTGATGATTTTCTCACGATTGGACCGGCTGTATCCCGCGTCGCAGATATAGGCGATTTTTTGACCTTTTGTCACCATCGCCAGCTCACGGGACAGATCGCCGAGCCGCCATTCCGAAAAAACCCCTGACTTCCCCCGGGGTACCTGGATCAGGCCATCGGAATCAGCGTCCGCATACAGGGCTTGTTTGAATTCCTGCAGCCAGGGTCCGGGGCAAAGATCCATTCTTTCCAGGGCGTCTTTCCGGATATTGATGGTGAATTTTTCCTCAACGGCAAAACCAAGCACGGGCATACCGTGATCCAGCACGATTCCGAAAACCGAAAACGCCGGTTCCTCGTGCAGTAGAGGTCGTTGCTGCCAGATGGATTCTTCGGCAGGACCGGGCGAAAACTTTTCCTGGCTCAGGTACCGCCTCCGGATCAGCGCATCTTCGGATACTTCCACGGCGTCTATCGTCAGGCAGCTTGCGTAACTATCCACGAGGTTCCATGAATAACCGGCCAGTTTACCTTCCAGGTTGACCAGAAAACCCTCGGGCCCAAAAAGCACCACGGCTTTGTCCCTGCCGAGAAGGATGCGGAGAAGTCGATCAAACCCGGCAAAATGATCCATATGCGTATGGCTGATAAAAACATGACTGATTTTCAGAATTTCGCGGGAGGGGAGGGCGGCGATATCGCCCAGATCCATCAGGATGGCCCGCCGCTGAAAAAACAGCGGGATGAACAGACCCGGGTCACCGGTGGGCGGGTTGACCAGAACGGGATGGAATACGGGCGGCATCACCTGGAAAGATGATCGATGACCGGCCGATTGATGCATGCATAAATTTCTTCATCCGACCCGTATACATCTACAATATCCTTGTGTCTGATCAGGTGTTCGATGACAAAGGCGGTGACGTAAAGGGTGACGATATGCGGGTTGGGAACGAGCATGCGGATCGGGGCGATTTGATAGTCGATATCGAAATCATCGGCCCGGGACAGTTTTTCAAGACAGTATTCAATCTGTTCTTCGAGAATGCGTTTGTTGTTGGTTTCAACCAGTTCGCTTTCTATGAGCTTCATTGCAATGGCGTTGCTCAGCCCTTCCAGGTGATCGGAAACGGAGCTGATGACGCGCCTGCGTTCATGTTCCGTGGTGGACGCGATTTTGGAAATCAACCGCGATTCCCCAAGGTTGCCCGGACGAAATCGTTTTGACATGGACCAGACCTTTTTTCAGTAATGGTTTAATAAAATCTCTAAAACGAATTATTATAAAATCAATACAAGTTGATTTCAAGAAAAAAGTCATTAAAAACACTCCACGCCATGACTACCAGACATCTTCGATCATGATCTGAAGAGTTGTTTTGCCGTTCCAGCGGTTGCGCCGCAGCCGGTATGCCATGTTGGCGAAATACCGCTGGTGGATCATATCCATGTCCGCGTTAAACCAGATGGCCGGGACAGGCGGTGCATCCCGGCGATTGGGATGGGTCATCGCAAAACGCAAATGCGCGTTTCCGGCCGCCTTTGCAAAGGTGACAATCACGTTTGCAGCCAGAAAGACCGGTTCTGGATGCTCCGGGCCGAAGGGTTGCAGGGCCTCGATTTCATCCATGAGCGGATCTGAAATCATGTCCAGGTTGAGCGCGCAGTCGATCTCAGCGGTCGGGGTCAGGTCCATGCAGGCGGTCATTGTTGAGATGATTTTTTCAAAAGCCTGCTTGAACGGTTCGTAATTTTCCGGCCGGAGCCGTATCCCGGCTGCCATGGGATGTCCGCCGAAATCATCGAGATATTCGGCGCAGGCCGCAATGGCTGCATACAGATTGACGCCGGGGATGCTCCTGGCCGATCCTTTGCCCCATCCCTCCCTGAAGGAAACCAGCACCACCGGCCGGTAAAATTGGTCCACCAGCCGGGAGGCCACAATCCCCAAGACTCCATCGTGCCAGTCGGAATGGCAGAGCACAATAGATTTTTTTTCGAGCGTCTCGGGCGATTCCTTGAAATACATACCGATCCGGTGCAGGATCTGCTGTTCAACCGTCTGGCGCTCCTGGTTGAGGGTATTGATTTTTTCCGCCAGCACCCTGGCTTCGGTTGCGTCCCTGGCCCGAAGAACCGCCACGCCCAGATCTGCGTGGTCCATGCGGCCGGCCGCGTTAAGACGCGGCCCGATGCGAAAGCTGATGTCTTCTTCGTTGATAAACGGCCCGGCATTTCCGCTGACATCCATAAGCGCGCGGATGCCTGGCCTCGGACGGGCGTTTAATATGTAGATTCCGTCTTTGGTGATGAGACGGTTCTCCTGAATCATGGGCACCACATCCGAAATGGTTCCCAGTGCCGCCAAGTCGCAATAATCCTTCAGGTTCGGCTCGGGCCTGCCGGAATGCCAGAAACCAGTGTCCCGCAGATGAGCGCGCAGGCGGATGAGCAGAAAAAAGACAACTCCGACCCCGGATAAATAGGCGGCTTTTGACAGGCAGTCGCGCCGGCGGGGATTGATGAGTGCGCAAGCCTCGGGCATGGCGTCGGAAACCGTGTGATGGTCGGTAACAATGGCATCGATTCCGTATTGGCGCGCCCGCTTTACGGCATCGTGGCTGTCGGATCCGCAATCTACGGTAATCAAAAGCGTGGCGCCCTTGTGTCGGACCACAGCATCGATATGGCGGGTGTTTAAGCCATATCCTTCAGTCATGCGATGGGGAATGTAATACGTCGCATCGGCGCCGGCGTGCAGGAGAAATTCGAGCAGGATCGTGGTGGCGGTGATGCCGTCAACATCATAATCACCGAAAATCAGGATTTTTTCGTTGCAACAGACGGCATCCGCGATGCGGCGGACGGCCTTGTCCACATCAACCAGCCGTTCAATGGCCCGGACGCGCGACCATGAAGGATTCAGAAACGCGTTCAGATCGGTACCGGAGGCGATGCCGCGGCTGGCCATGATGGCCGAAATAACACGATGGCAGCCGGATTCACGGCATATCCGATCCATTGCAAGGGGATCCGGCTGTTTCAGTCGCCATCGTTTTTTCATAGCCGTGCCTATAACGCAATCCACCGATTGATACAATGATAAAAAGCCATGATAAAAAACCGCGAGATGGTGATGTCCGGATTTTCTGTTGATAAAATGACGGTCTGTCGATATGAATAACCGTACTTTTGTAAAAAGTCCGATGTTGCGCGATTCATAAGCCTTTTCAGGAGACGCTCAATCTTGCTCGCAAAAGATTTTTTACAAGAGTGTAAGTGATCAATATGATGGTGTTGAAAAAGGAAAATAATGTTGTCAACGCGTAAGCGATACCGGATCGACCGTAAATCGGTCGGTTGGCTCAAATTCATTTTTGAAGCCTATGACGGGATTGCCCTGATCTCCACCAAAGACCCTTACGCGGCAGAAGTCGAGCTTCTGATCCCGCCGGGCTGCGAGGCGGATGTGGATGACCTGATCCGGGACCTGAGACGCGATATGATCATCGAACCCGTAAATTCAAATAGTTGATAGAGGTTTACCAGCGTATCATGACATCTTCTTCTAAAGTCTTTGTTCATACCATCGGATGCCAGATGAACGTCTATGATTCCGAGCGGATGCTTCAGCAGTTGCACGTCCTTTCATTTTCCGCGATCGACGACATCGACGATGCCGATGTGATCATCTTAAACACCTGCGCCATCCGTGAAAAAGCCGTTCAGAAGGTTTACAGTTTCCTTGGGAGACTGACTGCCCTTAAACGAAAACGACCGGATGTATGCGTCATCGTGGCCGGTTGTGTAGCCCAGCAGATGGGGAAAAATCTTGTCGACCGTTTCCCCACGATCGATATTGTGATAGGCACCCACGCGGTGCATCGTCTTCCCGAATATCTGGAGCGTCTTTTTCGTGATGGCGGTCCTGTCATCGATACGGAAATGACGGACGATATACCCGAATTCCCGGCCGACATGCCCATACTCCCGCAAACCATCGCCTCACGTCACGTCACCATCATGCGGGGATGTGATAATTTCTGCGCCTACTGCGTGGTTCCTTATGTTCGGGGCATGGAAATCAGCCGCCGGCCGGAAGATATCATCTATGAAATCAAAATGCTGGTGCGTTCGGGCGTGAAAGAGGTCACTCTTCTCGGACAAAACGTCAACAGTTACGGAATCAAGGAAGGCCTGGTTTCCTTTCCGCAACTGCTGCAACAGGTAAATGAGCTTAACGGCTTGGAAAGAATCCGGTTCGTGACTTCCCATCCCAAGGACCTTTCGGAAGACCTGATGAATTCGTTTGCCAGGCTCGACAAATTATGCAATCATATACATCTGCCGGTTCAATCCGGTTCAAATCGGATTCTGGCGACGATGAACCGGAAATACACGCGTGAAATCTACATGCACAAGCTTGAAAAACTGCGTACCATATCCCCCGGCATTGCCGTGACCACCGATATCATCGCCGGGTTTCCGGGGGAAACGGATGACGACTTTGCACAAACCCTCGACTTGATGACCACTGTCGGGTTTGATCATATTTTCGCTTTTGTTTATTCGGACCGCCCGGATACTCCGGCATCCCGTTTTCCGGAAAAAGTGCCGGAGACGGTCAAGGGATCGCGGTTGCGCAGGGCGCTAAAAACCCAGGAAGAGATCACCCGGCAGATTTATCGCCGTCTGATTGGACATGTGTTTCCGGTCCTGGTGGAAGGATATAGCAAAAATCAACTGAAATCAGACGGGGTCTCGCCGTTGCCGCACCTTGAACTGTCGGGAAGGACCCCTGAAAACCGTATCGTCAATTTTTATGTGCACGCGTCCGGTCCCGAGGCGGATACGGATTTATTCAACGGCCGCATCCGTAGTGTCCGGATCGACCGTGCATGTGAAAATTCCCTCCAGGGAACAGCGCTTGATGAGGCGGACCATTGCATCGCCTCGAAAGGAGGTCAAGTTTATGTTGCATGAAATGAAAATCGGCGGGCTGGCCATGGATCCATCCACCAATGCCCCGATTCTGATATTGAATTCCATCAATGATGATTTTTCCATCCCCATATGGATCGGCTTGCTGGAAGCCGCTGCCATTGCATCGGTTCTCCAAAACATCACCTTTGACCGTCCCATGACCCATGACCTGTTCCAGAAATTCATCGAAAAAGTCAATATCAGCATCCCGCGAATCGAAGTGTGCGACCTGAAAAATAATACCTTCTACGCAAAAATCCATTGCCAGTCGCTGGACGGGACCTTTGTAATGGATGCCCGGCCCAGCGACGCTATTGCCCTGGCTCTTCGCGTCAACGCCGCCATATACGTAGATGATAAGGTCATCGAGAATTTGAAAATCAAGGACGATCCAGCCAACGGTGAATATGAAAGCGTCGACGACAGCGATCAGGGAAAGCAATGGGAGGATTATCTGAAAAATCTTTCCAGGGACGATTTTGGCAAATACAAGGTTTGACGGCTTCGTAATAAGTCCTTTTGCGAGCAAAATTGGATTTTTTTACGAAACCGTCAAGGTGTAAAGAAAAGGCTGGACGAACATGATTGACCTGCACGCGCATTCTATTTTCAGCGACGGGGAACTGATCCCCTCAGAGCTGGCCATACGTGCCGAGGCCCGTGGCCTGACCGCCATCGGCATAACGGATCACGGGGACCTGTCCAACCTTGATTTTATCATTCCAAGAATCGTCTCGGTTACCGAGCAGTTGAATCCAGTGATATCCATCCGCATCATACCAGGCATCGAAATCACCCATGTGCCACCTCGGCTTATTAGGGACACCATCATGAAAGCACGGGATCTGGGGGCTTGCATCGTCATTGTTCACGGGGAAACCATCGCCGAGCCCGTGGCACCCGGCACCAATTCAGCGGCCATTGAGGCGGGGGCCGACATCCTGGCCCATCCGGGGCTGATCAGTGAGCACGATGTCATGGCGGCACGGGACGCTCAGGTGCTGCTGGAGATTACCGCCCGAAGGGGGCACTGTCTCACTAACGGTCATGTGGCCCGAATGGCCCGGCAATACGGCGCGAAACTGGTGATCAATACCGATTCCCATAGTCCAGGCGACCTGATCGACGACAAGACTGCCGAATGCATCGTCTGTGGCGCCGGTCTCGATATAGGCGCTTTTGCACAGATGCAGCAGAACGCTGCAGCGTTGATTGAAAAAAAGTATAAAAAAACTTGACATTTGTTCCGGGTTGGGTCAGATAGTCAAGAAATTCAATAGCGACAACCAAAAGAAACAGATGAGACATCATCCGTGATGGAAACTTTTTTAAGCAGACGCAGCTTTTATTACTACTGGTATTATCGCTATTGTTGCGCCTGCGCAAAAGGCTCCCCTCCGGTATGAGATGATGACATACTGAAAATACGTGAGACCTTAAAGCCGCAGGCAAAAAAGCCTGCGGCTTTTTTTGTTGTTAAATCCCAACATCAACAAAAGGAGAAGACCATGACCATCATCGGCAAACAGATTCGCATGGAACGCATCATGGACCGCAATACCCGCAAGACCATCATCGTGCCGCTGGATCACGGGGTTTCCGTCGGACCCATTGAAGGTATTTGCGACATCCGTGAAACCGTGGCCCTTGTGGCCGAGGGCGGCGCTAAGGCAATTGTCGAACACAAAGGACTGGTGGGAGCCGGACATCGGCGCAGCGGCTCGGATATCGGGCTCATCATCCATCTGTCCGCATCCACTGCACTGTCGCCGCATCCCCATTCGAAAACGCTTGTCAGCTCGGTGGAAGAGGCCCTGAAGCTGGGTGCGGATGCGGTCTCCATCCATGTGAACATCGGCGACGAACAGGAAAAGGATATGCTCAATGATTTCGGACGGGTCAGTTATGAGGCGCGCAACTGGGGCATGCCGCTGCTGGATGTATCCGAGGGGGCAGAAAATCAGGGATGAATATGATGTGGAAGTAGTTAAGCATGCGGCCCGGGTAGGATGCGAAATGGGCGCTGATATCGTCAAGGTCTCCTACACCGGTTCGCCGGAAACCTTTCGCCGGGTGGTTGAAGGAAGCACCGTGCCGGTGGTTATTGCAGGCGGGGCAAAGATGGGATCGGATCGCGATATTCTTGAGATGGTTAGAGGCGCCATGGATGCCGGGGCAGCAGGCGCATCCATCGGCCGAAATGTTTTCCAGCATGTTGACCCTCCTCGTATGGTCAGGGCCATGGCAAAAATCATCTTTGAAAACGCCTCGGTGGACGCTGCCCTACAAATACTGGAATAGCGGCTCCGCCGCTTCTGGATCTCATCAAGGAGAGCACGGACATGCGAAAAATTTGGATTAACGTTGTTCCATGGGACAAGGAGCTTGTAACCACTGCTCTGGAAGGCGGTGCGGACGGCGTGCTGGTTCCTGCCGGATATTCGGAAAAAGTCAAAGCCCTGGGCCGGATCGACACTATAGCCGAAGATGGGGATATACGGCTCGGGGTGGATGTTGTCACCCGCACCATCGAAAGCGGTCTGGACGAGGACGAGATCGCCCGGATATCGAAAACCACACCGGTGATTTTGGAATGCACCGACTGGTCGGTCATCCCTCTTGAAAACCTGATCGCCAAAGGCGCCGATGTCATTGCACGGGTTGGTTCCATGGAAGAAGCGGAAACCGCTTTCGGCATCCTTGAAAAAGGCGTGGACCGTATTCTGCTCTGCACCCGTGACCCGCTGGAGATCAAAAAAACCCTTGGCCGCCTTAAATCCGATGTTGAGACAATCGTCTTAGAGATAGCTGAAATCACCGATATTCGTCCGGCGGGCATGGGAGACCGGGTCTGCGTGGACACCTGCACCCACATGGAAAAAGGGGAGGGGATGCTGGTGGGCAACAGCAGCGGGGCACTGTTTTTGGTGCATGCCGAAAGCGTGGTCAATCCCTATGTTTCGCCACGGCCGTTCCGGGTTAATGCCGGACCGGTGCATGCCTATACCCGGGTTCCGGGTAACAAAACCCGTTACCTTTCCGAACTGGTGGCTGGTGATCCGGTGCTGATCACCGATTACTCGGGACGATCACATGTGGGAACGGTGGGCCGGGTCAAGATTGAAAAACGGCCTTTGCTCCTGGTCCGGGCAAAAGCTGGCGGGCAAGAGATCACCGCCATTGTCCAGAACGCCGAAACCATCCGCCTGACCGATCCTGACGGAAATCCGGTCTCTGTCGTTGAGTTAAAACCGGGCGACAGCGTACTGGTGGCGCTGGAATCCACCGGCCGGCATTTCGGCATAAAAATAGACGAAACCATCAGGGAAAAATAATGAACATTACTGCCGCTACGCATCCTTTCGGGTAAAGGAGACAGGATCGCCATGATGGAAATCATTCCCCGGACACTGACCGACAATATTGTCCGTGTTCCCGGGTCTAAAAGCTATACCCATCGGGTCTGCATGGCCGCTGCCCTGTCCGATGGCCCCTGCCGCGTGTTCGGAGCCTTAGACAGCGAAGACACCCGGCTGACCCTTTCCGCACTGGAAAGCATGGGCATTATTGTCGACCGCGCATCGGACGTGATCCGGATCACAGGCGAAAAAGGGACATTTGCTCCCTGCGATCATCCGATCCACCTGGGAAACTCGGGGACATCCATGCGCCTGTTAACGGGCCTTGCGGCCCTGGGCGCCGGCGAATATCTTTTGACCGGATCGGCCCGCATGCAGGAGCGGCCCATCCATGATCTGCTGGCGGCCCTGCAGAAACTCGGAGTTTTTGTTGCGTCCGTCAACAACACCGGCTGCCCGCCGATCCGCATCACCGGCGGAACCATCACCCGGACCCGAACCCAAATCGATTGCAGCACCAGCAGCCAGTATCTTTCCGCGCTTCTTCTGATCGCGCCCTGCACCTCAGGCGGCCTTGAGATCGAAGTGACCGGCGGGCCGGTCTCCAAGCCTTATATTGATATGACGTTAGATATTATGGAACGGTTCGGGATCATTTTTTCACGTCAGGGATATACCGGCTTTCATATACCGGGATCTCAAGTCTACCGTTCCGGTGATTATATCGTGGAACCCGATGCCTCCCAGGCCGGCTATTTCTGGGCCGCGGCCGCGGTCACCGGTTCCCGGGTCAAGGTTCCCGGGATTACAAAGATATCTCGACAGGGGGATGTCCGTTTTACCGAGGTCCTGGCCGCGATGGGATGCCGGGTAGAGCACCATGCCGACGGAATTTCCGTTATCGGCGGGCCTTTGTCGGCCGTCACCATCGACATGGCCGACATGCCCGATCTCGTACCCACACTTGCGGTGATTGCCGCCTTTGCCCGGGGCACCACCGTGATTCAAAATGTGGCGCATCTTCGGGCAAAAGAAAGCGACCGGCTCGAAGCGGTAAAAACCGAACTTCGAAAAATGGGGATCGACGCTAAGACTACGGACACCGGCATCGCGGTGACCGGAGGACCGGTTCACGGGGCCCGGATCAAAACCTATGATGATCACCGGATCGCAATGTGTTTTTCAGTAGCGGGCCTGGTGGTGTCCAACGTCATGATCGAAAATGAGGACTGCGTGGCCAAGTCCTTTCCCGGATTTTTCAATGTATTAAACGCACTGTCATAGCGGAGAAGAGATATGAATGTCTTTCTGATCGGATACCGTTGCACGGGCAAGACGACCGTTGGCCGGCGCCTGTCCCATCTGTTGCAGTGGCAATTTATGGATTCTGATGTTATTCTCATGGCCAAGCACGGCATGACCGTTGCCGACATGGTCTCCCGGCTCGGCTGGGACGAATTTAGATCCAGGGAAAAAACCGTGATCAGCGAACTGGGAAAAATGGATCGGATCATCGTGGCCACGGGGGGCGGCGTGGTGCTGGATCCGGAAAATGTGGCCTGCATGAAAAAAAACGGGCATGTGGTGATCTGGCTGACCGCGAAAACCGAGACCATCCTTGCACGGATGGGGCAGGATCCTGAGACAAAACAACTCCGTCCGGCGCTTACCGATCGTCCGCAGGAAGCGGAAATCGCGGAAACCCTTTCCCAGCGGACACCCCTTTACCATGCGGCAATGGATATGCGGATCGCAACGGACAATTTTGACACAGACCAGATCTGTCGCAAAATTCTAACTCGATTAAGGAAATCATATGCCGGGAAATTCATTCGGTAAACTGTTTCGCATCACCACCTGGGGCGAATCCCACGGGCCTGCCGTAGGCGTGGTCATTGACGGCTGTCCACCCGGAATCCCCCTTGAAGCCGCCGACATCCAGACCATGCTCGACCGCCGACGACCGGGCAAGACCGTCACCAGCACGACGCGAAGGGAAAAGGACAGGGCGATCCTTCTATCCGGTGTTTTTGAGAGCAAAACCACGGGCACGCCCATTGCCGTCATGGTGGAAAACAAAGATGCGGATTCATCCGCGTATCAACCTTTTGCCGAATTGTTTCGGCCGGGACACGCGGATATCACCTACCAGGCCAAATACGGGATCCGGGACTGGCGGGGCGGGGGCAGGGCATCGGCCCGGGAAACCGTGGGCCGTGTTGCGGCCGGAGCCGTGGCCCGAAAGATCCTGTTAAAAGAAGGGATCGACATTGTCGCCTATACCCGGTCTCTCGGGCGTGTTGCCGCCGCGACCTTTGACCGCGGCGCCATTGACCGCAACCTCTTCGGGACCCCGGATATGGATGCGGCCGCATATATGGAAACGGAAGCGGTCGAAATCCGGAAAATTGGCGATTCCCTAGGCGGTATCGTGGAGGTCCTAGCCTCGGGGGTTCCGGCGGGCCTTGGAGAGCCAGTGTTTGACAAACTGGACGCGGACCTGGCAAAGGCATTAATGAGCATCGGCGCGGTCAAGGGCATCGAAATCGGGTCCGGGTTTCAGGCAGCGGCCATGACCGGTTCCCGACACAATGACCCGATCCTGCCGGACGGGTTTGCCACCAATAACAGCGGCGGGATACTGGGCGGTATTTCCAGCGGCGGCGACATCCTGGTCCGGGTGGCGGTCAAACCCATCCCTTCTATCGCCATTGAACAGGAGACCATCGATGTCCACGGCAATCCGCGCAAGATCACCGTCACGGGCCGCCACGACATATCCGCCATCCCCCGGATCAACGTGGTGTGCGAGGCAATGGTCTGCCTGGTGCTGGCGGATCACCTGCTCCGCCAGCGTGCCATCCGGGGTTAAATGCCTCCCCTTTTTTCTTCCGCTTCGATCGCAGCCTGGGCCGCGGCCAGGCGGGCGATGGGCAGGCGGTAGGGCGAACAGCTCACGTAATCAAAACCGCAGTCAAAACAGAACTTGACCGATTCCGCGTCTCCGCCGTGTTCGCCGCAGATGCCGATTTTCAGGTTCGGCCGGGTGCTTCGGCCCTTTTGCACCGATTCCCGGATCAGGGGGCCGACGCCTTCGAAATCAATGGTCTGAAAAGGGTCTTTGATCAGGATCTTTCTGTCAATATAATCCACCATGAACCCGCCGATATCATCCCGGCTGAATCCGAAAAACATCTGGGTCAGGTCATTGGTGCCGTAGGAAAAAAATTCCGCGGTCTTTGCCATCTGATCGGACAAGCGGGCCGCCCGGGGAATCTCGATCATGGTGCCGTACTGGCATTCGATGGTTTCGATTTTATATTTGGCAATGACCTCGGCATAGACCCGGTCAAAAATAATTTTGACCTCATCGAGCTCCCGCACATCGCAGGTAACCGGCACCATGATTTCGGGAACCGGGTTTTTGCCGTAGATGATCAGTTCCGCGGCGCCTTCCAAAATGGCGCGAATCTGCATCTCCGCAATTTCCGGATACGTGATGCCCAGTCGCACCCCCCGATGACCCATCATGGGGTTGCTCTCGGAAATGGCCTCGCTGCGCTTGGCGATTTCTTTTTCATCAATCCCCAGTGCCTGGGCCAACTTGCTCCGCATTTCAGGCCGTTTGGGCACGAATTCATGCAACGGCGGGTCCAACAGCCGGATGGTGACGGGCAGGCCATCCATGATTTCAAGAGCAATTTCCACATCATCCCTGACAAAGGGAGCCAGCTCGTCTAAGGCCGCCCGCCGTTCGTCCCTGGTATTGCTCATGATCACCTTTCGCAGCAGAAACAGCGGTGTTTCCGCCCCTTCGCCGTAAAACATGTGCTCCGTGCGGAACAGGCCGATGCCTTCGGCCCCGAACTCCTTGGCCATCCAGATATCCTTGGGGGTTTCGGCATTGGTGCGGACCTTCATGGTGCGAAAGGTGTCGACGATTTCTAAAAATTCCCGCAGCCGTGGGCTTTCCGTGGCGTCCATCATGGGGAGTTCCCCTTCATAGACCAGGCCCCTGGTTCCGTTTAAGGTGAACAGGTCGCCCTCATGATAGGTTTTGCCGTCGATGGTCATTGTTTTTTCATGTAGATCGAGTTTCAATGCGCCGGCGCCTACAATACAACATTTTCCCCAGCCCCTGGCCACCAGTGCGGCATGACTGGTCATGCCGCCCCGGGCCGTAAGAATGGCCTCTGCGGCCCGCATGCCTTCCACATCTTCCGGATTGGTCTCTTCCCGGACCAGAATGACCTTTTTGCCGGCCTTGTTCCAGGTCACGGCATCCACGGAATTAAACACGATCCGACCGAAGGCGGCCCCCGGCCCGGCGGGCAGGCCCTTGGCGATCACCCGGGCGTTTTTTTCCGCTTCCGGATCCACCAGGGGATGGAGCATTTCATCGAGTTGGGGCGGCATAACGCGGGTGACCGCGGTTTTTTCGTCGATCAGGCCTTCTTCCAGCATATCCATGGCCATGTTAAGGGCCGCAAGGCCGGTGCGCTTGCCCACCCGGGTCTGGAGCATATAGAGACGGTTTTCTTCGATGGTGAACTCGATATCCTGCATGTCGCTGTAGTGGGTTTCAAGCCTTTGGCGGACATCTATAAGCTGCTGGTACGCATCGGGCATGGCCGCTTCAAGGGAGGGCAGGTGCGCGTTCTGCTCGTTCTTGGTGGCGTCGTTGATGGGGTTGGGGGTACGGATGCCGGCCACCACGTCCTCGCCCTGAGCGTTAGGGAGCCATTCACCGTAGAAAGTGTTTTCGCCGGTGGCCGGATTGCGGGTGAAGCCCACGCCCGTGGCCGATGTATTCCCCATGTTGCCGAATACCATGCTCTGCACATTGCAGGCCGTTCCCCATTGATCCGGAATGTTTTCGATCCGGCGATAGGACATAGCTCGTTTGCCGTTCCAGCTTTTAAACACCGCGCCAACAGCCCCCCACAACTGGGACATGGGATCATCAGGAAACGCCGTGCCCATAACCTGATGGACTTTTTCCTTAAACTGTTCCGATAGAATTTTTAAATCATCGGCCGTAAAATCGGTATCACCCGCATAGCCTTTTTTCTGCTTCATGGCTTCCATGATGTGCTCGAGCTGCCCGCGGATAGCCTTGCCTTCTTCGGGCTCGATGCCTTCGGCCTTTTCCATGACTACATCCGAATACATCATGATCAGGCGGCGGTAGGCGTCATAGACAAATCGGGCGTTGCCGGTTTTTTTGATCATTCCCAAAATGGTGCCGGTGGTCAGCCCGACATTGAGAACGGTTTCCATCATGCCGGGCATGGACCGCCTGGCCCCGGACCGGCAGGAGACCAGAAGCGGATTTTCCGGGTCGCCGAATTTTTTTTCCATCACCGATTCCACCCATGCCAGGGACTTTTCCATTTCGCCCTTAAGTGAGGGCGGGTACTGGCCTTTGGATTCAAAATATGCGGTGCAGGCTTCGGTGCTTATGGTGAACCCGGCGGGTACCGGAAGACCCAGACGGGCCATTTCCGCCAGGCCCGCGCCCTTGCCGCCCAGCAGGTCCTTGCGGGAACCGTCGCCTTCAGCGGTTCCATTGCCGAATGCATATACGTATTTTGTTATTGTCATCTGTCTGGCATTCCTTTCTTTTCTGATCTATCTAGTGTTTGAACGGAAAAAATTATAATCAATAATAACTGATTGTTATAAAT
>CAYZXZ010000003.1:0-39291 GCA_964481615.1 uncultured Desulfobacteraceae bacterium
TCGGCATCTGCGACCTGGAAAACAGAATCATCTACGTCAACGACGCGGCGCTGCGCATGTGGGGATCTTCCGACCCGTCCGAGATCCTGGGCCACTCCGCCCTAGAATTCGCTCAGTCTCATGAGGAAGCCCTCCATGTCATGGAGACGATTCTGGAAAAAGGAAGCTGGGAAGGCGAAATCGCGGGCTGGCGCAAGGACGGCTCCCCCGTCATCGTCTATTTTGCCGGCAACATCGTGAATAATGAAGCCGGCGAACCCATCTGCACCATGAATTCCTTCATCGACATCACCGACCGGAAAAAAATGGAGGATGATCTCCGCATCAAGGATTTCGCCATTGCTTCCTCCATCCAGGGCATCGGCATCGGCGATCTGGAAGGCAATATCACCTATGTCAACGACGCAGCCCTGCGCATGTGGGGGACTTCTGATCCATCCGAGGTCCTCGGCCTCTCCGCCCTGGAATTCGCCAGATCCCACGAAGAAGCCGTACAGGTTTTTGAGACAATTCTGGAAAAAGGAAAATGGGAAGACGAAATCGCGGGCTGGCGCAAGGACGGCTCCCCCATCATCGTCCATCTGTCCGCCAATATCGTCTATAATGACTGCGGCGAACCGATCTGTATCATGGTTTCCTTCATCGACATCACCGAACGGAAAAAAGCCCAGCAACAGCTTGAAAAATACAACGAGGAACTGGAATCCCGGGTGGCGGAACGGACCCGGGCACTGGTGACCGTAAACGAGAGACTCATCACCGAAATCGAGGAACGCAAGGAGATCGAAAAATCCCTGCGCCGGAAAGAAGAAGAACTGCGCATGCAATCGCTGAATCTGCAGGAAACCAACATCGCTCTGAAAATCCTGCTCAAGCAGCGGGAACATGACAAGGAAGATATTGAAAACAAGGTTCTGACTAATATGAAGGATCTTGTGATTCCCTATATCGAAACACTCAAAAACACGCGCCTGGACAAAAAACAGCAGGCCTATGTCGACATCCTGGAATCCAATATTTTCAATATCGTCTCCCCCTACATGAAAAAACTGTCCTCACAGTATCAGAGTTTCACCCCCATGCAGATCCAAATCGCCGATCTGGTCAAAGCCGGCAAAACCACCAAGGAAATCTCCGAACTGCTGAATCTCTCGGACCGGGCCATTGAATTTCACCGCAATAGTGTCCGCGCCAAGCTCGGCCTGAAAAATAAAAAAATCAACCTCCGATCCTATCTGCTCTCTCTGTCGCAGTAATTCCGGCGTATGCGCCCCCGCGCCTCCGACCCGCATGACATGCTCTCAGGTGCGGCCAAAACAGCACAAAACGGGATGAAAAACGGTTTGACATCGCCCGCGGCTGGCGATAAGAATGAACAATGCTGAAACGGTCAAACTTAAATTACAAATTTCGCAATCACGCTGCCCAATGGCGGGATTTCCAGGACGGGCTCCGGAAGCAGTCGGCGCGCCAGCGCGTATTAAGACGTCTCCCGGCCTACATCCTTTTACTGTGCGTTCTGATCCTTTTGACCTACGGCCTGTTCCGGCTCCTGGACCGGAAACACCCGCCGGTCGACCGCACCGCTTCGCCGGTCTCCGAAGATCACGCAGTCGCATCGGTCCCCTTCGAATGCAGGGATATCATTGAGCATCTGACGATGGTCAACAACACCTCGGAAACATTAGGCATTAAAACAGGCGACCGGGATTATGAGATCACCACCAGCCTGATGCCGGACCTCCAAGAATACATTATCAATCATATCGACCGAAAAAATTCATTATATTTTGGTTTCGTCATCATGGAACCGGACACCGGGCGGATACTGTCGATGGTCAGTCATGACCGGTCCGATCCGGACAACAATGTCTGTGTGAATGCTGACTTTCCCGCCGCCAGCATCTTTAAAATCGTGAGCGCCGCGGCCGCCATCGAGACGAAAAATTATCAGCCCCATACCCCCATGACGTTCAACGGCAATAAATATACCCTCTATAAAAATCAATTAACCCGTACACGGAACCGTTACTCCAGCACGATCTCGTTTGCGGATGCCTTTGCAAAATCGGTCAACCCGGTTTTCGGCAATATCGGCATGCACGATTTGGGGAAAACCGGCCTTGAAACCTATGGGGCGGCCTTTGGTTTCAATATGTCCCCGCAATTTGAAATATGCATGGATGAAAGCCGGTTGATTATTGGAGATGAACCCTACAACTGGGCGGAAATCGCCAGCGGATTCAACAGAACCACCATGTTGTCGGCGGTTCACGGAGCCCTGATCATTGCTGTTACATTAAACGACGGCAGATGGGTCGAACCCCGGCTCATCGATTCAATCCGGTCGGGAAGCAACATGGTTTACCGAGGTCATCCCAACGGCCAAAACCCGATCATACGTCCCGAAACAGCCGCAAGTCTAAAAAAAATGCTGGAGGCGACCATACGATCCGGCACCGCTGCAAGGACTTTTCGCGGAGCCTCAAGAGACGAGATCCTTTCCCATCTCAATATCGGCGGCAAGACCGGATCCATCAATGCCCGCCCCGACCACTCAATCCGCTATGACTGGTTTACCGGATTCGCCCAAAAAAAGGACGGCTCCCAGGGCATCGCCATTTCCATCATCGTGGCCCACAAGGATTTCATCGGTACCCGCGCGGCCCAGTATGCGCGCATGGGCATTAAAAAATATTATGAAATCAAAAAAGATGAAGACAGATCAACATCATCGGAAAAGACCTGACCCTTTACGCCTCTTCCCGGGGATAGGCCGAAGGATAATGTCTTTTCTCCGAGCCCGTATCTTTCTGGGAAAACACCCCGGAACCGTCCGTGGCCCGGCCATTATCCTGTTTCCCTGCCATGATCTGCTGCTGGCATGCGGCCTGACCGGTATCGTCTGCTTCAAGACCGGACCGGCGGACCCCACCGAGGATCGGATCACATCTCTTGAGGAACTGGCCCACACCATCGGTGATCGCGGTCATGACCTTTGCACGGGCTTCGGCCTTTCACTGAAAGACGATTATCTCGGCGGCGATGCTGCCGTCAGCGATCTTGTCGACACCATCGGGCGGCTCAAAAACATTGATCTCTTTGCCGAAATTTTCAGCGATAAAACCCTGCAAGCCCGGATCGGCGACGTTTCATCGAAAATCAAAAGGATCATCCAGGCTGAAACAGGTGTGTTTTATCGCCTGATCGGTCGCCTGTCTTCGGACACGGCCGATACCATGTCCGGCCGCATCGAAAAGCTCAAGGACGCGGCCTGGAGCATCGACAGGGAGTTGATTGCCAATATTGTTAAAATCAATGCATTGTGCGGGCCGGGTTCGACTCCGATCAATGTTATGGCTCTGTCTGGGCTCAAACAAATCAACGCAGCCTTAAACAGCATCGACCGGCTGGAAGTCCGAGGCAGGGATTCCGCCGGTATATCCATGCTCTTTGTATTAGACGGTAACGTGTTTGGGGATTTTGTCACTGGTCTCGATCAATCCGGGCTGGCCGAAACATTCAAACAGCGACTCAATTCCGATATTCTTAAAAACAAAAGCATCCAGGTCCGGGAGCCAGGGAACAGTAAAAACATTGAAAACAGCAATACCGCCGCCATCTGTTTCACCTATAAAGTCGCCGAAGAAATCGGCCGCCTGGGAGAAAATACCGCATTTATCCGGCAGCAGATCCAGACGGACTCCGTCTTACAGCAAGTTCTTTTTCTGCCGCGCCTGTTTCACACGACCATCATCCATACCCGCTGGGCATCGGTGGGCGATATCAACGAGGCCAACTGCCACCCCATGGATCATCTCGGCTTGAACGGAACACCCGACCCGGCCGGGATCATCCATGCCTGTCTCAACGGCGACATCGACAATTTCCGGGAACTGAAAAAAGGCCATGAAGCCCGGGGGGTTTTTATCCCGGAAGAAATCTCCACCGACACCAAGATCATCCCCGTGCATGTGGCGTCCTATATCCAAAAAGGACTGGCAGTGGAAGAGGCCTTTCGGATGGCAATCAATGATTTTGAAGGGTCCCACGCCATTGCCCTGCACACGGATCTGGCTCCGGGAAAAATGTTTCTGGCGCTCAAAGGCAGCGGCCAGGCAATTTTTGTCGGCCTTGCCGGCGACTTTTACATGCCCACCTCGGAACTCTACGGCCTGGTGGAGGAAACCCAGACGTACCTGAAAATGAACGGTGGGGGATCGGGACAGATTTTTATCCTGGATCAGTCATCACCCGGGGGCCTTGACGGCATCCGCGCCCTTTCCTATGACGGGACGCCCATTGTTCTGTCAGAGGCCGATCTGCGGCAGACGCCGCTGACATCGAGGGATATCGACCGCCAGAATTTTGACCATTATTTTTTAAAAGAAATTTCCGAATCCCCCTTTTCCGTGCGTAAAACCCTTGAAAACCGTTGGAAACTCGATTCTGACACCCATCAGCGCTACGTTATTTCATTAGATGACGCGACGGTGCCACCGGCGGTGCAAACCGCGCTCAATTCCGGCGGCATCCGGCGAGTCATTCTCATCGGCCAGGGAACGGCCGGGGTGGCGGCCCAGGCCTGCGCCGACATCATGCGATATCATCTCAAAACCGCGGCCATGGAAATTACGGCCATGAAATCCTCTGAATTCAGCGGGTTTATTTTAAACCAGGAGGATAGCCCGCCACTTGATGACCTTCTGCTGATCCCCATCAGCCAGTCCGGCACCACGGCGGATACCAACAAAACCGTGGATATGGCCAGACAGCGGGGGGCGTGGGCCATTGCCATCGTCAACCGCCGGGATTCGGACCTGACCTTCAAGACCAACGGCATCCTTTACACCAGCAGCGGCCGGGATATCGAAATGTCGGTGGCCTCCACTAAGGCTTTTTATTCCCAGATCATCGCCGGCACACTCCTAAGCCTCTATATGGCTCAGGTGCTGGGCTGCCGGAACGACGCCTTTATCTCCAACGAAATCAAACAAATAAATGAACTTCCCGGCCACATGGAAACCATTCTGGCCGCAACAGACCGGATCCGGGCGTCGGCCCGGCGGCATGCCACCACCAGGGATTACTGGGCCGTGGTGGGCAGCGGCCCCAATAAGACGGCCGCCGACGAAATCCGCATCAAGCTGAGCGAGCTCTGTTACAAGACGATTTCTTCGGATTTCGTGGAAGACAAGAAACATATCGACCTGTCGTCCGAGCCCATGATCATGGTCTGCGCCGCAGGCACCCGGGGCGCGGTCATCGGCGATATCATCAAAGATACTGCCATATTCAGTTCGCATAAGGCCGTTCCCATCGTTATCGCCGACGAACACGAGGACCGGTTCGAACCATATGCGGCAGACGTCATCCATGTGCCGGCCGTGGAAGCCCATTTTGCGCCCATCCTCAATACGCTGGCAGGACATATATGGGGCTATTTCGCGGCCCTTGCCATCAATGAGGGTTCTCGCTTTCTCTATGATTTCCGCACCGATATTCAGCAGACCCTCCAATCCCTTTCGGAAAATGGTCAGGATATTTTTGAAATCGCCCTGGAAAACAGTTTCCGGGAAAAAATCTTACGATTCTACCATGAATTTAAAAAACGCCAGGACGAACACCGCTTGTCGTCGGCCATGGGCGCAAAAACGGCAACCGATCTCATCCTTCTGCTGAAATACCTTTCCGGCAGACTGCCCCTGGCGGACTTTGAGCTGGATTTCGAGGTAAAAGGAACGGCCGTCAATATTTTCAAAAAACTTTTTGAATCCCTCGGAGAAGCCATCAATGCTCTTGCCCGGCCCATCGACGCCATCAAACACCAGGCCAAAACCGTGACCGTGGGCACCAGCCGGATCGAGGCAAAAACCGAGGGAATGATTTTCGATATTCTGGCCGCCGCCGGTTTCACCATCGCCCAGCTTACGCTGACCAATACAATGGTCATCCGCAATCTGCAAAACATCATTGCCGAAATCAAAGGAACAACTCTCTATCGCGTCACCGGCATCAACCTGCTCGGGGAACCCACCGAAGATGCAACCATCGAGGTGATGGGCAAAACCGGCACATCCGCGACCATGCCCTCCCGCGCTGAAAAGGACCGCCGGTTGAGCGGTTCCAAGCGGATCATCGTTTCCAGGGGCAATGTCTATATCGGAATGGGACGCAAAGACAGCCGAAGCATTGTGGTCGTTCCCATCATCTCAAGCGACGCGGCCAGGACCAACACCATCGAATACCTGATGCTGCTGGAAATCGCCTTCAACGAAAAGGCCGGTCTGGATGTTAAGATCAAGGCCCTGGGCGGCAAGTATGAACACATCAAAAACCTGGTCCAGGAAACGCATGTCGTATGGAACGACGATTATCTCGATCACATCGACATGAAAGAACTGTTTGGCCGGTCTGCGGAAAAACTTGCCGAAAAAATCGTGGGCATGGTTTTTTAAATGATGAATAAATCGGGCTTTTGTTATAATGGAAAGATATTCAAGGAGGCTGCCGCCGCTCAGATTCGATTCCTCAAGTGCCACCTTTTTCCATGATTTCCATGATTATCCGTGTATCGTTCACAAAAACCTTAATTTAACAAGGGAGACGAGCCATGACGGAAAAAATTTGGTATCAATCATATGCGCCCGGAGTCAGAAAGAACCTAGATTATGAAAAAACAACCATGCCCGCCGCTCTGTCCCGTTCCGCGAAAAACTTCCCCGATCATCTTTCCTTAAACTACATGGGAAAGCGCACCACCTTTCAACAGCTCGAAGGCCAAGTCAATGCCTTTGCCCGCGCTTTAAAGGGGCTGGGCATCAACCCCGGCGACAAGGTGGCGGTCTGCCTGCCCAACATCCCCCAGGTGATCATCGCCAATTACGCCATTTTCCGCATTGGCGCCGTTACCGTCCAGGTCAACCCGCTCTATACCGAACGGGAAATGGTCTATCAGCTCAATGATTCCGACGCCCGAGCCATCGTCACCCTGACCCTGCTGGTGCCCCGCATGGAAAAAATCCAGGCCGAAACAAAACTCGAAACCATCATCGGATGCCATATCCACTCGGGCCTTCCCTTTCCCAAGAAACAGCTATTTCCTTTGGTGAAAAAAGCCATGGTGCGACACATCACCGAATCCGACAGTATAAAACTGTTTGAGAATCTCATCGCGCAATATCCCCAAGATCCGGTTGAAGACGTCAGCCGATGGAACGAAGTGGGGGCCCTCCTTTATACCGGCGGCACCACGGGCGTAAGCAAAGGGGTCATGCTCACCCATGCCAACATGAGTTCCAACGTCCAACAATTTTCCGCGTGGTTTCCGGATATTAAAAACGGAGAAGAACGACTGGTGGGCAATTTCCCGGTTTTCCACTCGGCCGGGTTTACGGCCATCCAGAATTTTTCCATTTGGAAAGCCTGCGAAATCATCCTGGTGCCCCGTCCCGAACCCGCCATCAACATCGAAATCATCAAAAAATACAAACCCACTTTCCTGCCCGGTGTTCCCACGATTTTCATCGGCCTGCTGGCGGATCCGAAGTTCCGCAAACTCGATATGTCTTCCATCAAAGGCTTTTTTTCCGGGGCCGCTCCGCTGGCCGCGGACACCATCCGGGACCTGAAGCAGCTCACAGGCGCCGACATGTGTGAAGTTTATGGTTCAACGGAAAATACGCCCGTTGTGTCTGTGACGCCCTGGGGCGGAAAGATCAAACCCGGCACCGTGGGCTGTCCGGTGCCGGACACGGATGTAAAAATCGTGGATCTTGAAACCGGCGAAACGGAAATGCCGCTGGGCGAACCCGGCGAAATCATCATCAAGGGTCCCCAGATCATGAAGGGCTATTACAAAAAACCCGAGGAAACCGAAAAGGTGCTCAGGGACGGATGGTTTTACAGCGGCGATATCGGCAAATTCGATGAAGACGGATACCTGACCATTGTAGACCGGAAAAAGGACATGATCATCGCCGGCGGCTTCAACATCTATCCCGTAGAACTGGATAACGTACTCTTCGATCACCCGAAAATCCTGGAAGCGTGCACCATCGGCGTCCCGGACGCGTACCGGGGGGAGACCGTCAAAGCCTTCGTGGTGGTCAAACCGGGTGAAACAATTACCGAAGACGACGTCATCGCCTATTGCCGGCAGCACCTGGCAGCCTATAAAATCCCACGCCAGGTGGAATTTGTGGATGAACTCCCCAAAAGCGCGGTGGGAAAAATTCTGCGGCGTGAACTCCGGGATAAGGAACTGGCCAAGCGCAACAAGGAATAAACTAAAGAAGGCTGATGGGGATGAGCACCAGCGGTTTTGGGGCGGGGCTTTAAGGGGAAAGTCATGCAATCCTTGGCATCAGAGACTATCTTTAAAAACCCAAAAACCCTGACGGGACCATGCCCTTGCGGCCAAAATTGCGCCCTTTATTTGGGGGCTTTGATATAGATGGCCATTAGTGTCCCAACGTTTAATTGAATAATTCCAAACAGGAAAAGGTTTTTATCTTGTGATTTCCATTGTAGCGATCCACACATCGACGGAAAGACGGGATTGGCAGGTGCTCCATGACTTGGGAAAAAACGATTTTTCCTGTATTCATTTGAAAATACCCCCTTCGCATGGAAAAACTGAAAAACATCGGCACCCTGGCAGGCGGCATTGCGCACGATTTCAATAATATCCTGATGGGGCTGTTTGGCAATATTTCAATCACCAAACAAGACCTTCCCAAAGATCACTTGTGCATAAAGTCTCTTTAAGAAGCGGAAAATTCCATCTTCGGAATCACGGCGATTGCAGGAAACAAAGCTACCAGAAGCCGAACGCGCCGTCATCAAAGAAACCACCCGAATACTTGTCATGGATGACGAAGAAATGATCCGTAATGTTGTTAAAGCAATGCTCACAAGAAGCGGGTATTCGGTTGCCGGAAATCAAATTCGCAAACAAAAGGAGGTTTTAAATGGCATCTCGAAAGAAGAATGCGGAACGCGACATTGAGAAGAAATACTCCACGAAGCAATTCGTTGCGAAACTGCGACGGTTGGCCGACTGCATCGAACAAGACAAAATCTTTCGAATTCAAGTGGCAGGAGAACGAATCTCCATACCACCCACTGCCATCATTAACATCGAACACGAGCGCGGCACGTCGGAAGAAGAAATTGAGTTCCAGCTCAAATGGTCCCTGGACAGATAGTTCTTAAAGTTGACAGTCAAACGGCTGGATGATACGAAAACAGCCACAAAATAACGGACGAACAAGCATCGAAACAAGGAGCATCCGGTGACGTACTCTTATCAAACAGAGGAAACCCAGTGCGGGCTGTTTTTCACCCAGGCGCAGCGATTTGAAAACGACGTATTTATGCGGGCCAAACTAAAAAACGGCGAACCCTGCCCGGAATGGACGGATATCACCTGGCAGCAGGCGGCAAGAGAGGCCCGGCATTTGGGGGCCGGTCTCATTGAAATGGGGATTGTGAAAAACGATCGCATCGGCCTGTTTGCTCACAACCGGCCCCGTTGGGTCATTTCCGATCAGGCCATCCAGGGCGCCGGCGGAATCGGCGTGCCCATCTACCCCACCAGCACCGAACATCAACTGGCCTTTATTCTCAATGACTGCGGCGCAAAGGCTGTCATTGCCGGAGACGTCGATCTCATGGAACAGGCCCTTCGCGTCAAAGCACAGGTCCCTTCCCTGGAATTTATCGTCTGCATGGCGCCGATGAAAACACCTTCAGACGCCTGCATCATCGATTATGACCGCCTGATGAAAAAAGGCGCGTATTCCCCATCATCCATTGAGCAATTCGAGCAAAGACGAAAAGCCGTAAAAAGCAGCGATACCGGCGCCATCATTTATACTTCGGGCACCACAGGCAACCCGAAAGGGGTGGTGCTGAACCAGGCCAACTTCAAGGCCCAGACGGATGTGCTCATGAGCACCCCCCTGCTGCAAAAAATCATCGAACGCAACATCCGCCTGGAAAGCCTGTGCTTTCTGCCCTTGTGTCATATCATGGGGCGAACCACCGACTATCACCTGCAGATGGCCATCGGCACCACCATAAATTTTGCCCAAAACATCAAGACCATCCAGCAGGATCTCCTGGAGGTCCGCCCAAACGTGCTGCTCTCCATCCCCCGGCTCTACGAAAAAATCTTCGAGGCCGTCAGGCTGCACGGCCAGAAATTGACCGGTTCCAGGAAAAAACTCTTCGACTGGGCCATGGCCGTGGGCGATCAGGCTTCGGATCACCTCATTGCCGGTAAGCCCATGCCGCCGGCCCTAGGATTGAAATTCGCTTTTGCCAATTCGCTTGTGTATGACAAAATCCGCAAGGTGATCGGATTTGACCGACTGGTGGTGGCCGGCAGCGGCGGCGCGGCCCTGCCCAGGGAAATCACAAAATTTTTCCGCAGCATGAACATCACCATCACCGAAGGATACGGCCTCACTGAAACCACATCGGCCATCACCTCCAACGCCCCCGTGTTTGTCGAACCCCTGCCGGACAAATGGATTTACAAAAAGGCAGTGGAATGGCTTGTGGACACCATGATCGTCATGCAGGGAAGCGGGCAGTGCCCTTTTAAAACGCTTAAAGGAACGCTCAAAATGCTGGTGGTGTCCAAGCTGATATCGCCGCGGTTTATCATCAAGCCCGGCTGCGTGGGGCGGCCCTGCAAGGATACCGAGATCAAAATCGCCGACGACGGCGAAGTGCTGGTAAAGGGTCCCCAGGTTTTTTCCATGGAAACCGGTTATTTCAACCAGAGTGAAAAAACCCGCGAAGAGTTCACCGAAGACGGATTTTTCAAAACCGGCGATATCGGGGAATTCGATGCGGATGGCCTGCTCAGGATTACGGACCGCAAAAAATCGATCATCGTTACTTCGGGCGGCAAAAACATCGCCCCTCTGCCAATCGAGATGGCGTTAAACATCGACATGTATATTGACCAGGCCTGCGTCGTCGGCGACGGGCGCAACTATATCACGGCCCTGATCGTGCCCCAGTTCGATCTGGTTAAAGAACTGGCACGAAAAAAAGGCATCCCTCACAACGGCATCGAGGATCTGATCCGGTCGCCGGAAATCGTCCGCTTCTTCCAGGAGCGGGTGGATCAGGTCAACCAAAACCTGGCACGGTATGAACAGATCAAGAAATTTCGTCTGCTCCCCGGCGCATTCAGCGAAGAAACCGGCGAACTGACGCCGACACAAAAAATGAAGCGCCGGGTCATCCGTGAAAAATACGACAAGGAAATCGACGCGCTGTATCAGTAATTTACGGCATGATAATAGGTTTTATAGCCTTGGGTGACGGTTACGACGCGTTTTTCCCTTGTCAATTCCTCCAGATGTTTAACCAGTTCCAGGGAATGAATGCCGAGTACCGCGGACAGGTCGGCCAGAGTGCAGGGCCGGCGGGACAGGATGGCCAGCAGATCCTTTCGGATATCCGAGTTCAGGCGCTGTGAAGCATCTTTTCCGAACGGCACGATGATTTCCGCGCCCGGTCCCAGCAGATCCCGGATGCGCTCCAGATCGGAAAAGGAAACGGCCGCCACGTCTTTTTCAGCTGTGGGGCGAACCGCCGTATTTAAATGGACTTTGTCCGGCCGGATTTTTTCGATCCATTGCGCAAAGCTCCTTGCATGGGCATCCGTGGTATTGATCCCTTCGATGAAAAAAATTTCCAGCCAGATGCGTCCCGGGTATGACTGGCTAAACCCGATCAGCCCTTTGGCCATTTCCGTAAAACCGATGTCGGCATGGGGCCGGTTGATGCGCGCAAACATTTCCGGATCGCAGACATCAAAAGAGGGCAGCACCACATCCGCATGCCGCAGATCATCCCGGACGGCCGGATCGCCCAGAAACGACCCGTTGGTGAGCACGGCCACGGGAACGGGAGTTTGGGCTTTGATCTCTTCTATGATCCTTCCGATATCGCTGTTTAAGGTCGGCTCGCCGGAACCGCCCAAGGTGATGTAATCCGGCGCGGCGTGGGTTTGCAAAAAGGCGATCAGTTCATCTATGATCGTCCTGGCAGGGATATAAGGCTTGCGGGCCGTGATGGTCCGGGACGTGGGGCTGATCTGGCAGTAAATGCAGTCGTAGGAACAGATCTTTGCCGGCACGAGGTCCACGCCCAAGGAAAAACCCAGCCGGCGCGACGGTACCGGTCCGTAAATATGGCTTTGCTTCATATCCATTCTCTTTTTGGCCGGTGCGGCATCCATCTGATTTCCTGCACGGATACCGCAAGGTTTGTTTTTCATATGCGAATGATATCCGACGTTAGATGATGTTAATGCTTATCACAAGTTCAAAGCGGCATACAATTGCTTTTGATAAAGCCGTTTTTCACATGTAAATCTTGCATCCGACAAAGGGTCCTGATAACAAAAAAGACCGGTGGTATTCATGAGGGACAGTCTGATGCAAACCGTTTAACATCAACTTTTTCCAGGAATCAGGGAGTGCAAACATCATGACATCCGATTTTGACGAAAACACTGAATCCGAAGACACACAAAGCTTTGCCGAGCTTTTTGAATCCTATACGGGAGACCACAAGGATCTTCGCGTGGGGGACCGGATCAGCGGAAAGATCATCGCCGTGGGCGCCGATGCCGTGTTTATCGATGCCGGTTCAAAAATTGACGGGGTGGTTGAAAAAGCCGAACTGCTCGAAAAGGACGGCGAATTCCCATATAAGGTGGGCGATGTCATCGATCTGTACGTCATCGCGGCCGATGACGCGGAAATACGTCTTTCAAAATCAATTTCAGGCGTCGGCAGCGCGCATCTTCTCAAGGATGCCTATGAGAGTAAAATCCCGGTGGAAGGCAAAGTTCTTGAGCAGATCAAAGGCGGATTCAAGGTGGATATCATGAAGGTTCCCGCGTTCTGCCCGGTCAGCCAGATGGATCTGCGATATGTGGATACCCCGGAAGACTATGTGGGACAGGCGTTTAATTTTCTGATTTCCCGGTTTGAAAAAGGCGGAAAAAATTTGGTGGTATCGCGCAGAGACCTGTTGCAACGCGAGCAGGCGGCGGCCCGGGAAGAATTCCTGAAACACCTTGCAATCGGATCTGTTGTCGACGGCAGAGTCGTGAAAATCATGCCGTTCGGCGTGTTTGTGGAACTTGAAGGCGGTGTCGAGGGGATGGTCCATATTTCAGAGCTGAGCTGGTCCAGAACCGTATCTTCCGATCAGGCGGTCGAAAAAGACGAAATCATCAAGGTCAAAGTCATCGGCATGGAGGCCAATGATAAAACCCCGGAAAAAACCCGCATCGCACTTTCCGTCAAGCAGGTGGGGGGTGATCCCTGGGATGACGTGGCGTCAAAATTTACGACAGGCGATAAAGTTTCCGGTACCGTGACCCGGTGCGCGGATTTCGGCGCCTTTGTGGAAATCGCCCCCGGCATCGAAGGCCTGGTGCATATCAGCGAGATGAGTTATGCCAAGCGGGTGCTACGGGCTGAAGACGTGGTTTCGCCGGGTGATGCCGTGGTGGTGACCGTTAAGACTATCGATACCCTTGCACGCCGCATATCCCTGAGCCTCAAGGATGCCGAAGGCGATCCATGGAATGATATCGACAAAAAATATGTTGTCGGCAAACCTGCAAATGGCATTCTGGAAAAGAAAGAACCGTTTGGCATGTTTATTACCTTAGAACCCGGCGTAACCGGTTTGCTGCCTAAATCAAAACTCGAGGCTGCGTCTGATCCGTCGGCCACAGATCGTCTCAAACCCGGCGATGCCGTTCTGGTGGTCGTTCAGGAAATCCATCCCCGGGAACGCAAAATTACCCTGGGGCTGCCTGAATCAGGGGATCAGAAGGCATGGCAGGATTATAGCGCCGAACGCACCCCGGCACCAACCATCGGCTCCATGGGGGACCTGGGCGATAAGCTCCGGGCCGCACTGAAATTTAAAAAATCCGGCAAGGACAGATAAAAAAAGCGATGCGGCAGCTTTCGCCAGATTGCCGAAAACTCGAGCCGGGCGCTCGGTGAAGGAGGCATTAAACGCCATGATGGCAGCGGCGGATGCGGTGCGGGTTATCGCAAACCTGCATGACATGCCCCGGAATCATAATGTCCGGGTGCTCATTTTTTGATAAAGATGCCCCCGATCACCAGCAACAGTACACCGATAATCAGCATCATTAACCACAAGGGCATGTTGACTACATAGGAAATGCTGTCATACAGCGGCTCCCACTTGATGCTTTCCAGCCAGTCGAAATTACCCTCGGGCAGGGTATCATAAAGAGAGGTATGGAAGCTAACATCTTCTTGTTTGGCGTAACTGGAAAGATTTGAGGATTTTCCCATGAAATTTCTCAATTCCACGTATCCCCAGAGTATCCCCCCGCTGATTGCCGATGTCACTCCGGCAACATTGATTTTTTTCATCTTCAACCCCCTTAAGGTATGAACACCCGTGATTTGCTTCTTTTCCGGAACTTGAACATACTTCAAACAACCGGTGATTGCAAGATGCAAGAGATATCAGAATAAAACAACATCAGGAAATCCGCATCATGAAAATGCGGATTTGACGAATTCCCGATTCAGCCTTGCGATTTCAACAATCGATATGCCCTTTGGGCACTCATGTTCACATTCGGCTTCATTGGAACAGTTGCCGAATCCTAAATTCCGCATTGTCCGGATCATATCCAGAACACGCCGGTGGGCTTCGGGTATGCCCTGGGGCAAATTGGCCAGATGGGAAATCTTGGCACCCACAAAAAGCATTGCCGATGCATTAGGGCAGGCGGCCACGCAGGCCCCGCATCCGATGCAGGCCGCGGCGTTAAAAGCGGCTTCGGCCTTGTCTTTGGGGATCAAAAGAGCATTGGCGTCTTGGACCCCGCCGGTGTTGACGGAAATATAGCCGCCTGCCCGAATCAAAGCGTCCAAGGCGCTTCGATCTACAACCAGGTCCTTGACCAGCTTGAAGGCCCGGGCACGCCAAGGCTCGACCACAATGGTGTCGTTGTCTGAGAAATGGCGCATATGCAGCTGACACAGTGTCGTTCCGGGCTCGTGGCCGTGGGCGCGGCCGTTGACAACGGCTCCGCACATGCCGCAGATCCCTTCCCGGCAGTCATGATCAAAGGCGATGGGTTCCTCGTTTTTTTTGGCGAGATCCACGTTCAGCAGGTCGAGCATTTCCAGAAACGACATATCCGTGGAAATGTCTTCCACCCGGTAGGTCCTGAAACTCCCCTTTGACTCCTGACAGCCCTGCCGCCAGATCTGCAATGTCAGTGAAATGGTTTTTGCGGTCATGGTCATTTATAACTTCTCTGAGTGAGTTGCACATTTTCAAAAACCAGCGGCTCTTTGACCAGTTCGGGCCGTCTGTCCGGTCCGGCATATTGCCATGCCGCCACATGAGCATAATTCTCATCATCCCTGAGAGCCTCGTTCTCCTCGGTCTGATAGGCCGTATTGAAATGACACCCGCACGATTCTTTTCGCTCCAGGGCGTCGATGACCATCAATTCGCCGAATTCAAAAAAATCCGCAACACGCAAGGCCTTTTCAAGGCTCTGATTGAAATCTTCGGATACGCCGGACACCAGGACATTTTTCCGGAAATCCTCCTTAAGCTCGGCGATCATTCCCAAGGCCTTTTTCAGCCCCTCATTGTTGCGGGACATGCCGCAGTAATCCCAGAGGATCTGGCCCAGATCACGGTGAAATTCACCCGGAGTCCGGTTCCCGCGGATGGCCAACAGTCCTGCGATACGCTCCTTTACATCGTTTCCGGCCTGTTGGAATGCGACATGGTCTGTTTTGACGGCCGGAAGCGCTGTCCCCGCCAGGTAACCGCCCATGGTGTAGGGCAGGATGAAATATCCATCGGCCAGGCCTTGCATCAGTGCGGAAGCACCCAGACGGTTGGCGCCGTGATCCGAAAAATTGGCTTCACCGATGACAAACAGTCCGGCAATGTTGCTCATGAGGTTGTAATCCACCCAGAGACCGCCCATGGTATAATGAATGGCCGGATATATCATCATGGGCGTGATATAGGGGTCCTGACCCGTGATCTTTTCGTACATTTCGAAAAGATTGCCGTATTTGGCGGCAATGGATTCCTTCCCTTCCCGTTGGATGGCATCCCTGAAATCGAGATAGACGGCCAGCCCGGTCTCGCCCACGCCCTTGCCCATGTCGCACTGTTCCTTGGCATTGCGGGAAGCCACGTCCCGGGGAACGAGATTGCCGAAACTCGGATATTTACGCTCCAGGTAATAGTCACGCTCGGTTTCGGGGATGGTTTCCGGGGAGCGATAATCGCCGGCCTTTACCGGCACCCATACCCGGCCGTCATTTCGCAGGCTTTCGCTCATGAGGGTCAGCTTGGACTGGTAGGTGCCGTGAACCGGTATGCAGGTGGGATGAATCTGGGTAAAACAGGGATTGGCAAAGCAGGCGCCTTTTTCATAGGCTCGAAGGATCGCCGACACATTGGACGCCATGGCATTGGTGGAGAGGCAGAATACGTTTCCGTAGCCGCCGGTTGCAAGGACTACGGCATGAGCCTCATGGGATTCGATTGTCCCGTCGATGAGATTGCGGACCACGATGCCCCGGGCACGGCCGTCGATGACCACCAGTTCCATCATTTCCCGGCGCAGAAAAAGGGTGACGCGTCCGGCGGCCGCCTGTCGCATCAGCGCGCTGTAGGCCCCGATGAGAAGCTGCTGGCCGGTCTGGCCCCTGGCATAAAAAGTGCGGGAAACCTGAGCCCCGCCGAAAGAGCGGTTGTCCAGCAGGCCGCCGTAATCCCTTGCAAAAGGGACACCCTGGGCCACGCAATGGTCGATGATGTTGCCGCTCAACTGAGCCAGACGATAAACATTGGCTTCCCTGGCACGGAAATCACCGCCCTTGATGGTGTCATAAAACAGGCGCCAGGTGCTGTCGCCGTCATTGGCGTAATTCTTGGCCGCGTTGATCCCGCCCTGAGCAGCGATGCTATGGGCTCGCCGGGGGCTGTCCTGGATGCAAAAATTTTTAACGTTATACCCCAGTTCCGCGAGACTGGCCGCAGCCGAGGCCCCGGCCAGGCCCGTACCCACGACGATAACAATAAATTTTTTCTTGTTTGCCGGATTGACCAGTTTCAATTCAAAGCGGTGCCGATCCCATTTTTCCGTAAGCGGGCCTCCGGGAATATGCGCATCTAAGATCATCGGTTCCTCCATCGTTAACGCAGCCATCCCATGTAAATCGGAATCAGACCGAATCCGACGGCGATCAAAAGGCTGACGGCAACGCCAAGTCCCTGGACAAGAGGCATATATTTTGGATGATTGAGACCGGCCGTCTGAAACAGGCTCCAGAACCCGTGCCGGATGTGCACGGCCACGATTATGACCGCAGACGTATAGATCAGCACGTAAGGCCAGGCGGCAAAAAGGGATGCCACGCTCGCATAAACCGATTCCGATTCCCGGTCCACAAAACGGAAATTTATCAGGTGCAGGACGACAAAACCGAGAATCAACAGACCCGTATACGGCATGGTGCCTGATCCGATGTTGCGGCCGCCGGCGCTTTTTTTCATGGCATAACGGACGGGACGGGCTTTGAAATTCTCAAAAAACAGAAGCAACCCGGTAAAGACATGCACGGCGGCTAGGATCAGTAATACCAATTCGGCCACGAGGATCAGCGCGCCCATAGAATGAAGGCCGGCCGCATATGCGTCAAAGGTTTCCGGCCCCTTGTAGAGCAGAAGATTTCCCAGCAGATGCGCCAGAAGAAACAGTACAAAAGCCAGCCCGCTTGCAGCCATGAGCAGTTTTTTACCGATCGGCGTCCGAATCGTTTCCAACACCCATTTCATGATCACTCTCCTGGAAAGACCTCCCGGCACAACTCTCCGATTATTCCCAGGTTACGGCAGACATGCATACCAGCCTTTTCCATGGTTTCGATCTTGGCAGCGGCGGTGCCGCTGGAGCCTCTGACAATAGCGCCGGCATGGCCCATGCGTCTTCCAGGCGGCGCGGAAAGCCCGGCGATAAATCCCACCACCGGCTTGGTCACGTTGGCCTTTATAAATTCTGCGGCCTGTTCCTCGGCGGAGCCGCCGATTTCACCTACCATCACGATACCCCGGGTTTCGGGATCGGCCTCAAATGCCGCCAGGCAGTCGATGAAATCCGTTCCGATGATGGGGTCCCCGCCGATGCCGATGCAGGTAGTCTGCCCCAGGCCCTGGTTGCTGAGCTGATATACGACTTCATAGGTCAGTGTCCCGGAACGGGATACCACTCCCACCGGTCCGCCGGGGGTGTGGATCTGGCCCGGCATGATGCCGACCTTGGCCTTTCCAGGCGAAATAATGCCCGGACAGTTGGGACCGATGAGCCGTGAGTCTGTTCCCTTGAGAATCTGCTTGACCTTCATCATTTCCATGACCGGAATTCCTTCGGTGATGGCCACGATCAGGGCGATGCCGGCTTCGATGGCCTCGATAACGGCGTCCGCCGCAAACGGCGGAGGAACGAAAATCAGGCTGCAATTGGCGCCGGTTTGCGCTGCTGCCGCGGCAACCGTATCAAAAACCGGAATCCCGTCCATATCGGATCCGCCCTTTCCGGGTGTCACGCCGGCCACGACCCGGGTACCGTAATTAACGCAGTTGCGGGTATGAAACTGACCTTCCTTTCCGGTAATGCCCTGGACCAGCAGGCGGGTGTCGTGATCGATGAATATGCTCATGAATTGGAATCTTTCCTGTGATGATTACCATTGGGTGCGGCAATGCGGGCAACAATATCGCCGGCGTCCTTCATGTCGTTTGCCGTATAGATGCGAAGGCCGGATTGCGCGAGAATCTCCCGCCCTTCCTCCACGTTGGTACCTTCCATTCGGACAATGACCGGTAACTTGACATCGATTTTCTGAGCCGCGGCCACCACGCCATGTGCCAGCACGTCGCAGCGAAGGATTCCGCCGAAAATATTAATCAAGATGGCCCGGACCTTGGGATCGGAAAGAATAATCCGAAAACCGTTTTCAATCATTTCAGCGGTTGCGCCGCCGCCCACATCTAGAAAATTGGCTGGCTCCGCGCCGGCCAGCTTGATGGTGTCCATGACCGCCATGGCCAGCCCGGCACCGTTGACCATATTACCGACTGTACCATCCATATTGATATAGTTAAGCTTGTATTTGGACGCCTCGATTTCAAGGGGGTCTTCTTCGTTGAAATCCCGAAACGCGAGCAGGTCCTTGTGCCGGTAAAGGGCGTTGTCATCTATCTCGATTTTGGCATCAAGGGCCATAAATTTCTGTTGAGTTGTGATTATCAGGGGATTGATTTCCAGCAGCGAACAGTCGTTTTCTACAAATACTGCGTAGAGCCCGAGCAGAAAATCGGCAAAAGAATTTAAGAGAGTTTCTTCCAGATCCAGGACATCTGCCACACGGCGGCAATGATGCCGCTTGATGCCAACAAGAGGGTTAACCGGCACCCTGGCGATTTTTTCAGGGGTTTGGGCCGCCACGCTCTCGATATCCATGCCCCCTGCCCCGCTGGCGATGATGAGCACACAAGCGGTTTCACGATCCACCATCAGGCTCAGGTAAAATTCCCGCCGAATATCCACCCCTTCTTCGATGAGCACATGGCGCACAAGCCTTCCTTCAGGACCGGTCTGCGGCGTCACCAAATTCATACCGAGGATGGCTTCGGCATGGCCGGCCAGCTCATCTAATGACCTTGCCAGACGAACGCCCCCGGCTTTTCCACGCCCGCCGGCATGAATCTGGGCTTTGACCGCCAGTGGAAATTTTTCAAATTTCCGGGCAACGGCTTTTGCCTCATCCGTGGTCCGGGCGATATCACCAGCCGGCACCGGGATATGGTAACGCCGGAACAGTTCCTTGGCCTGGTATTCGTGAATTTTCATGAATGATCCCCTGATATTCTTTCAGCCGATGACGCACAGCACGGCGTTTTTGGCAACGGAATCCCCGACTTTGCAGTTGATGGACAAAATCGTCCCGCTGACCGGTGCCGGCAGGGCGTTTTCCATTTTCATGGCCTCAAGGATCACAACGGCTTCGCCTTGTTTAACGTTGTCGCCGACCTTTTTCTCAATGCGCACGATCATGCCCGGCATGGGGGCTTTAAGGGGCGCGCCTTGGGATTCGGTCGATGGTTTTGCCCCCGCGCTTTTGGAAGCAGCAGCGGGCGCTGGATTGGCGGCGGCAGGTGCAGTGGGCGCGGGTTTGGAAGCAGGTTTAGGAGCCGGAGCAGCAATTTGCGATGTCGGCGCGGGCTGGGCTTTGGGGGCCGGGCTCGCGACAATCTGTTTTGCAGGCAGCGCCGCCGGCTGTTGCACGGGCCCCGTGTTTTGCGAAACGGCATAAATCAATAGCGGCCCGCCGGGCTCATCCACCACTACCTCAAAATGTTCATCTTCCACGAAAACATTGAAACTGCGGGCATATTCGCTTTTCTCCGGAACCGCGTTCTTTTTCTTTTCCACCAGTTGGCCTGCTTTGGCTTTTTTGATCAGCTCCTGCTCGCGTCGCACATCTTCTATTGTCCGGGGTTTGAGTTCATCCGGCGGATTTTCCCTGCCGTATTTGTACATGAGAAATTTTTTACCCGTAACCGGATAAAGGGCGTAGAGAATGATGTCATCGATATCCGTGGTAATATCCTTTAAATCTTCCCGGGCCTTATCCAGTTCCGGGCTCAGGATTTCCGCGGGCCTGCCGGTAAAAGGCGTCTCGCCCCGTTCATATCCCTTGAGGGCTTTCTTTTGCAGCTCGGAATTAATCGGCATGGGTGTTTTGCCGTAAAGACCATAGCAGAGATCCTTGACCTGGGATGTGATCATCTTGTATTTTTCCGTCTCATCATCGAACAAGACGTTATTGACGGTCTGGATCCCGACGATCTGGCTAGTAGGCGTGACCAGGGGAATCTGGCCCAGATCTTTACGGACCTTGGGCAGTTGCGCGTAGACATCGTTGATCCGATCCAGTGCATCCATGTCCCTGAGCTGGTTGACCAGGTTGGAGAGCATGCCTCCCGGGGTCTGGTGGAGCAGCACGTTGATATCGATAATGGAGACCTTGGAATCATCCAGCAGGTGCTTGTACTTGGGCAGGATGTCTCTTTCGAGAATATTATTGATTTCCGCCAGCGCATGGATGTCGAATCCCGTGTCCCGATTGGTGCCGATCAGTGCCATGACCATCGGCTCAATGGCCGCATGTGAGGTCCGGTACGCGTAACTGGACAGGCAGGTATCAATGATGTCCACCCCGGCTTCCACGGCTTTTAAATGCGTCATGGGGGACATGCCCGAAGTAAAATGGCTGTGAAGATCAATTGGTACGGAGACGGTCTCTTTCAATGCCTTGACCAGTTCAAAAGCATCATAGGGCGCCATAAGACCGGCCATGTCCTTGATGCAGATGGTATCGGCCCCCATGTCCTGCAGCGCACGGGCTTTTTCCAGATAATAATTAAGGTTATAGACGTCGCCGCCCATTCGGGGCTCGGTCATGGAGTAGCAGATGCAGCCCTGGAAATGCTTGCCGCATGCCTTGATGGCTGCCACCACCGTTTCAAAATTACGGTAATCGTTTAAGGCGTCAAAAGTCCGGAAGATATCCATGCCGTTTTCCGCGGACCGCTCCACAAAGGCCTTGGCCACATCATCGGCGTAATTGCGATACCCCACCAGGTTTTGTCCCCGCAACAGCATGGAAAAAGGGGTTTTCTTAAAGTAACGCTTGAGTGTTCTAATCCGTTCCCAGGGATCTTCATTTAAAAACCGGTGCATGGTGTCGAAAGTGGCGCCGCCCCAGACTTCAACGGCCCAGAAACCGATCTCATCCATCATTTCGGCAACAGGGATCATGTCCTCGGTTCTGCCCCGGGTTGCAAAAATGGACTGATGGCCGTCGCGCAGGGACAGATCCTCTATTTTAAGCGGTTTTTCCGCGGGGGGGCGGTTTTTATCAAAATTCAGATCCGTCATTTTAACTGAAAACTGGTCCGTCATTGGCGTCTCCTTTAGCTCCGTATGTCTGTTTTTTTGTCTTTTTCCAAAGCCGGTTGTCAGCGGCGACTGAAACCGTGAAAAGCCTTCCACTGCATCATGGAACGCAACTGCATCTGGTGGAGGCGTCCGCCGATAGACCAGGGGCTGCCCTCCTTATCCACCGGCAAGGCTGCTGCCGGCTGCTCCGTATCTGCCTGGATCCCGGCGGTTGAAAACTGGGCGGCTTCGGCTTCCGTCCACAGATAATGGGTCACTGCGGCAATGGCGGCCTTTTTCTTCCGGTTCAGGGTCATGCCGTCTTCCTTTTATTCTCAACAGAGTTTATCAATTTCCATCGTTTGATTTCATGTTTCATCAATCGCCGCAGGATAAGGCTTTATGCCGGTATGTTGCCATGTTTTTTAGGCGGCAGGGCCTGCCGCTTGCGATACATGATTTCAAGGGCGTCGATGAGTATGGGCCGGGTCTGGCTGGGCAGGATGACATCATCGATATATCCACGGCGGGCCGCGCAATAGGGATTGGAAAACAGGTCCCGGTATTCCTCGATCTTTTCCTGTCGCTTGGCGGCCGGATCTTCGGCATTTTTAATCTCGTTGCGGTGGATGATGTTGGCCGCGCCCTCTGCACCCATGACCGCGATTTCCGCTGTGGGCCAGGCAAAGGCAACGTCTGCCCCCAGATGTTTTGATGACATGGCGATATAGGCTCCGCCGTAATCCTTTCGGATGATTACCAGCAGCTTGGGCACCGTGGCTTCGGAATAACACCAGAGCAGTTTTGCACCGTGCCGGATGATGCCGCCCCATTCCTGGTGACTGCCCGGCATGTAGCCGGGAACGTCAGACAACGTCAGCAGGGGGATGTTGAAAGCGTCGCAAAAACGGATGAAGCGCGTGGCTTTATCCGAAGCATCGATATCCAGACAACCGGCCATAACCATGGGTTGATTGGCGATGATGCCGATGGGTTTGCCGTTGAGACGGGCCAGGCAGACGATGATGTTTTTGGCGAAATGGGCGTGGGGCTCGAAAATTTCGCCTTGATCCACAATGGCGCGGATGATCTCCTTCATGTCATAAGGCCGGTTGGGATCATCGGGCATGAAGGTGTCAAGCTTGGCATCGCATCGTTTCGGATCATCACCGGTGTCGATGATCGGGGGATCTTCCATGTTGTTTGAAGGCAGATAAGAAAGCAGTTTTCGGATATGATCGATGGCGTCAGCGTCGCTTTCACAGGCGAAATGAGCCACCCCGCTTTTTTCATTGTGGGTCATGGCCCCACCAAGATCCTCAAAGGTGATTTCCTCGCCGGTCACGGATTTAATGACATCAGGCCCTGTGATGAACATGTGGCTGGTGTTTTTGACCATAAAAATCCAGTCTGTCATGGCCGGCGAGTAGACCGCGCCCCCGGCCGTGGGGCCCATGATGGCTGAAATCTGCGGAATAACGCCCGAGCAAATGGAATTGCGGTAAAAAATTTCACCATAACCGGAAAGAGCATCCACCCCTTCCTGGATCCGAGCCCCGCCGGAATCATTTAATCCCACGACAGGTGCGCCGGCATTTCGGGCCATATCCATGATTTTGCATATTTTTTTGGCGTGCATTTCTCCCAGGGTGCCGGCCCGTGAGGTAAAATCCTGGGCATAGGAGAAAACCGGTCGGCCTTCGACCCTGCCGTATCCGGTGATGACGCCGTCGGCTGGAATGGCGGTGGTTTCCATGCCGAAATTGACGCACCGGTGGGTGACGAACATGTCGACTTCACGAAAAGAGCCTTTATCGAACAATAGATCTATGCGTTGCCGAGCGGTCAGTTTTCCCTTTTCCGTGTGCTTGGCAACAAGATCCGCGCCGCCGAGTTCTATGGCCTGTTTTTTCAGGACTTTTAATTCTTCTATTTTTTCCGCAACACCTTTCATTATTCAACCCTTTCCTTTATTTTCAAGCTATATGTTCATCAGGTGCGAAATATGCGCTAAAACAAAAAATCAATCCGGCTGCAAGCTTTTTAGGTCGTTGGGCGGTAATAAATCAAGTATTTGTCGGACAGCCGCCGTGGGATGGATTTCGCCTTTCTCTACACGCCTTGAGACGTTTATAAGCATCCGCCGGACTTCTGGTTTTCCATAAAACCAACTTTTCATGCCTTCCTCGAGAAGCTGGTGCATCCAGGAAATGGCCTGTTCCCGCCGTTTCACGTTCAGTTCTCCTCTGGTTATCAGCATTTCTCGATGCCGCAGAACCGTCTGCCAGATCTCATCGATGCCCTTGTGTTCAAGGGCGCTGCATGTCAGAATTGGCGGAATCCAGCAGGGATGAACGGGCGCCATGATGTGCATGGCGTTTTCATATGCTTTTTTCGCCCTTTCAGCCGCATCGACATTGTCGCCGTCTGCTTTGTTGATGGCGACGGCATCGGCCATTTCGAGCAGACCGCGCTTGATCCCCTGGAGTTCGTCACCGGCGCGGGCCAGCATCAGTACAAGGAAAAAATCGACCATGGATGCGACCACATATTCGGACTGACCCACCCCGACTGTTTCAACGATGATCACGTCAAACCCGCCGGCTTCGCATGCCAGCATAGACTCCCGGGTCTTGCGGGACACCCCGCCCAGAGTACGGCCTGCGGGAGAGGGGCGGATAAAGGCCTGATCATGCGCCGCCAGTTTTTCCATGCGGGTTTTGTCGCCCATGATGGAACCCCCGCTTTTGGCGCTGGAAGGATCAATGGCCAGAACCGCCACGCGATGCCCCTTGGCCGTCAGATGCAAACCCAGACTTTCAATAAAGGTGCTTTTGCCCGCACCCGGAACACCGGTGATGCCCAGGCGGATCGCCTCGCCCGTAAACGGAAGCAGGCTGTTCATAACGGATTGGGCCAGAGCCTGATGAGACGGGAGCATGCTTTCCATCAGAGTGATGGTTTTGGCGATCATCCTGCGGTCACCAGATCGGACTCCCTCGATATAATATTGGGGATCAGAAGACATCAGGCTTTCTCCAGCAGATTCAGAACCTGATTAGCCGACTCGGTGATGATGGTGCCGGGTCCGAAAATTTTCGCCACGCCGCAGTTATATAAAAACTCATAATCCGTCGGCGGGATGATGCCGCCCGCCACTACGTGAATTTCCGCGCCGCCAATGGCTTTGAGGGCTTCCATCAGGGCGGGCACCAAAATCTTGTGGCCCGCGGCAAGACTGGAAACGCCCACCACGTGCACGTCGTTTTCCACTGCCATGCGGGCCGCCTCATCGGGCGTCTGAAACATAGGGCTGATATCCACATCGAACCCCATGTCCGCAAAAGCCGTGGCCACCACCTTGATGCCGCGGTCGTGGCCGTCCTGGCCCATTTTAGTCATCAGTATCCGGGGCCGGCGGCCTTCTTTATCAGCAAAGGCGGCCGTGCGTTTACGCATGGATTCAATGATCTCCCCATCATGGTATTCTCCGGCATAGATCCCGGAAATACACTGGGTGGTGGCCACGTACCGGCCGAAAACGGTTTCCATGGCATCGGAGATTTCGCCCACCGTTGCCCGAACCCGCACCGCGTTAATACAGACTTCCAAAAGATTTCCCGCGCCCCTCGCGCAATCCGTAACCGCCGACAGAGCCGCTTTGACGGCGGCCGCATCCCGGCCTGCACGGATCTCTTTTAACCGGGCCATCTGTTCATCCCGAACCGCCGCCGATATTTCCCGGACATCAATGGGCGCCTCATCAGGGACCTGGTATTTATTGACGCCCACAATCACGTCCTTTCCCTGATCGATCCTGGCTTGGCGCCGGGCCGCCACCTCCTCGATATGCATTTTGGGCATGCCCGCGACAATGGCCTTGGCCATGCCGCCCATGCGATCGACTTCCGCGATGATGGCCCGGGATTTCCGGATGATTTCATTGGTCAGAGACTCGATGTAATATGATCCGCCCAGGGGATCCACGACCCGACAGACCTGGGATTCTTCCTGGATGATGATCTGGGTGTTGCGGGAGACACGGGCGGACAGGTCCGTGGGCAGGCTTACGGCTTCGTCGAAGGAATTGGTGTGAAGCGACTGTGTCCCGCCCAGCACCGCAGCCAGGCATTCCAGTGTGGTGCGTATGATGTTGTTGTATGGATCCTGCTGGGTCAGGCTCCAGCCGGAGGTCTGGCAATGGGTTCGCAGCATCAGGGAATCGGGATTTTTGGGATCAAACTGCTTCATCAGATCAGCCCATAAAAAACGGGCGGCCCGGAGCATGGCGATTTCCATGAAAAAATGCATACCGATGCCGAAGAAAAAAGAAAGCCGGGGAGCGAATTCATCGATGTTGAGTCCGGCGGCCAGGGCCGCCTTGACGTATTCAAGGCCGTCGGCCAGGGTAAAAGCCGTTTGCAACACCGCGTCAGCGCCCGCTTCCATCATGTGATAGCCGGAGATGCTGACGGTATTGAACTTGGGCATGTTTTTCGAACAGTAACCGATGATGTCCGACACAATGCGCATGGACGGCTCGGGCGGATAGATATAGGTGTTTCGCGTCAGGTATTCCTTGAGAATATCATTCTGGATGGTGCCGGTGAGCTTATCCTGGGAGACACCCTGCTCTTCCGCGGCTATGATATAACCGGCCAGGACCGGTAAAACCGCGCCGTTCATGGTCATGGAGACGGAAATTTTATCCAGAGGTATACTGTCGAAAAGAATTTTCATATCTTCGACCGAATCCACAGGAACGCCGGCCTTGCCAACATCGCCGAATACCCGGGGATGATCCGAGTCATACCCCCGGTGGGTGGGCAGATCAAAGGCCACTGACAAGCCCTTCTGGCCGGCGGACAGGCCTCGCTTGTAGAATGCGTTGGATTCCCGGGCCGTGGCGAAACCCGCGTACTGGCGGATGGTCCATGGCCGGTTGGTGTACATGGTGGCCCGGATGCCCCGGACAAATGGCGCAAAACCGGGCAGCGCGTCTACAAAATCAAGATCGGCGATATCGGCCGATGTGTAAAGCGGTTTGATGGTGATCTCTTCCGGCGTGGTGCGGCTCAGCGTGTCTATGGAGACGCCGCGCAGTTCCTTCTTGGCCAGTTCGGCCCATTTATCGATATCCGGATGCTTTCCCATGGTGATGCCCCCTGTGGTCTTTTATTTTTTTATGACATTCAATCCCGCTGGCAAAGCTCCACAAGAACGCCGCCTGTGGCTTTGGGGTGCAGAAACGCGATCTTTGCTCCGCCCGCACCTATCCGCGGCTGCTCATCGATGAGTTTGACGCCTTTCCGTTTGAGTTCGTCCAGCGCCTCGTCGATGTTTTTCACCCGGAAAGCCACATGTTGGATGCCTTCGCCCTTTTTCTCGATGAATTTGGCAACCGGGCCATCAGGTGTCACGGATTCCAAGAGTTCAACCTCGGATTCGCCCACCGGGAAAAAAGCAGTGGTCACTTTCTGTTCCGCAACGGTTTCGCTTCCTTCGTAATGAAGTCCCAGAACATCCGACCAGAAGCCGCGTCCCTGTTCTATACTGTTTACGGCAATGCCGAGATGATCGATCTTGAGTATTTTCATATTCCACCTCTCCTATCGTGGTATCCTGATATTGTCCCGCAGGGCCAATCTTTGATAGCCCAAGGTTAACGGAAGTCGATCGCAGACACCCCCTTTTTTATTATGAAAACATTTGCTTCCATCATTTGATGGAAGCAATTTATCCATAGTCATTACTAATGTCAAGGCCGTTTTTGGAGGTTTGTCCAAAAGGTTACGGGGCGGGATTGCGAATCGGATGATTCCAGACGTCCGCTGAATCATCCGATTCGGTGAAAACCGAATGGATTAAGGACAGTGTCTTCTGCCAACTGCAAAAAGCATTATTTGATGCAGACTTTGCGGACCTCCTTTAAATCGACATAGCCTCCGAATACTTTTTCAATGCCGTCCTGCTTGAGGGTGGTCATTCCTTCTTCGATGGCCTGATCACGGATATCAGCCATGAGAGAGCGCGTCTGGATCATTGCCTTAATTTTGTCGGAGGCCACCAGCAGTTCATGAAGACCCATACGACCGCGATAACCGGTCTTGTTGCACATTTCGCAACCTTCGGGCCGGTATAGCGACAAATCGCTAGTATACGGAATTCGAACGTTTTTCTCAAACAGCGCGGGACCATATTCCCTCACCAGCTCATCATATTCGGTCTTGGTGGGATTGTACGGCTGTTTACAGTTTTTGCACAGGGTGCGGAGCAGGCGCTGGGCAAGGATGGCGATAAGGGCGTCCGCGAAATTAAAAGGATCCATGCCCATGTCCAGTAATCGCGTGATGCTCTCCGGCGCACTGTTGGTATGAAGTGTGGAGAACACCAGGTGACCGGTCAACGATGCTTCAATGCCCATGTGCGTGGTTTCCCGGTCCCGCATTTCACCCACCATGATCACGTCCGGGTCGGCCCGCAGAAACGATCGCATGGCGGTAGCGAAATCAAAACCGATGCGCGGATGCACCTGAACCTGTCGCAAACCCTTCTGGGTGATTTCAACGGGATCTTCGGCGGTCCAGATCTTCCGCTCCACTGTGTTGATATGGGACAGCGCGGAATGCAGCGTGGTGGTCTTCCCCGATCCCGTGGGACCGCAACAGAAGATCAAACCATACGGATTTATAATGGCCTTGATGAAATTTTCATAATTACGATCGGAAAAGCCAATTTTATCGAGAGGAATCGGTTCCCCGGCGGCAAGAATACGCATGACCACGTCTTCCACGCCACCCTGGGTGGGGATCGTGGCCACGCGAAGCTCGATGTCCTTGCCGGAATATTTTTTGAAATTGATTTTTCCGTCCTGGGGTTTCCGGCGTTCGGAAATATCGAGATCCGACATGATTTTGATGCGGGAAACCACAGCGTTTTTATAACTGAATGGAATGGTCTGGTATACCGTGCAGGCACCGTCGATCCGAACGCGCACCTGCGTGCTCTGTTTTCCGGGAGCTGGTTCGATATGAATATCCGATGCGCCACGGGCGTATGCGTCCAGAATCATTTTATTGACCAGTTGGACAACCGCGCTGCTTTCTTCGGAAACAGCCGATGTTTCCTCCTCGATATCTGCTTCCTCGCCCTTGAGCTGGGAAAGGATGTCGTCAATGGAAGACATCTGCTTCTGGTCAGTGGTGAACATATTGATGATTTTATCGATATCGTGTTTTGTGGCATAGGCCAGCTTTATTTTTTTCCTGGGAAAAAGGGCGCGTATTTCATCAACTTTTGTAATGTCCTCCGGGTGGTCTATGGCGATCAGCACATCGCCGTTCTCGCCTCGAATCGGAACCCAGGCATTATTGCGCATGAAATTGACCTTAATCCCGGAAATGAGTTCTCCGGGAATCGGCATGGTTTCGCTGTACCGGATCAGGGGCAGATCATAATAGCGACTCAGTGCCTCACCGATGTCTTTGGTGGAAATTTTGAGTTCATCCATCAGAATCTGTTCGATGGGGATCTTTTTGCTACGGGCCGCAGCAACGGCTTTTGCCAGTTCCTTCTGGGTCAGGATATGATTTTCCAGAAGATAGTCGAATTTTCCTTTCCGGCTGGTGGCCAGCTTTTTCTGTTTATAAAGGGCAATGCCGATGATATTGGCCAGATCAGCCACATTGGCTTCGTCCTTTCCGGAAAACGGCACGCCGGCCCTGGAATTGATCAGTTGAATGACCCCGAGGATAAAGGATTTAAAGATAATGGGGGTCACCAGAACCTGCCGGGTACGAAAACCGGTTTTTTTATCCCAGCTGCTATCGAAATTGAGTTCGGGATCAATGGTATTTAAGGCGTTCTTGTCATAGACATCGGCGATATTAAGCATCTTTTGATGAGATGCGGTATATCCGGAGATGCTCTTGTCGGAAATGGGGACCCGGATTTCAGAGACTTCATTGCCCGACTTGAACCGGGATACCAGCTCCCGCTTCACGCCATCCACATAATAGATGGTGATCCGCTCGGCGCCGACCAGATCGATGATTTTGTCCTTCAGGTCGATCAGAATCTCATCGATGGCCGATGCCGCATGAATGGCGTTGGAAATTTCCTGAAGTTTCGTGCGATACTGAACTTCGGATTTGAGATGCTGGACATCAGTCTCACCGTTGGCCGGGTTTACCGGAGCGGTTTTGATGCCGGTGGTTGATTCCATAACGCACCTCCTCAAAAAACTGTCGGTTATTCAAGAAACAAGATGTTAACCTGCAGAGCCGAACTTCGGATACGGCATCATAAAATTGCGTATTTGTCATTACGGGATCATCGGCACTATTTAAATTCGTCACAAAACGGTTACGGCACTTTGTCTGACGGTGGTCGCGCCTTGCTTTTATTCTTATAAATTGCCGAGAGTTTCCTGATGCCGCCGCCGACCAGCAGGACCGACATCAGATATAACCCGAAACGCAAAAAAGTCTGTACTCCGTGAAAATAAGATATTTCTGAAACCCGGACCATGATTTCGGGGATTCTGAGGAAAAAGGAAACCCCCATCACCGCCAGGGAAATACCCCACAGAGACTGGATCGCGGTTCTGATATCATGCATTGTACGGTACAAACTCCTCCGGAGAACGCAAATCACTTACTGTAAAACACCACTGCGCCGGCCGTAAAAGCTTTTTCCGGAATGCAAAATGCGCCGGTCAGACGGCATCCCGATCGTCGCCAACAATAAATACGATAGCGCTGATGCACGGAAGTGTCAACGATGGCGTTGGGATCGATCTATGATTCCGGTGCCGATCTGATTCCATTTTGCATTCAAGATGACATACGACGGCAAGTAGGCGGCCAACACAGATGCCGCTTGAATGCGAATTGGAATGAAAATCAAACCGGCGCGGTTTCATCAGCGTCAAGTTCCTCCAGAAGGGCATCATAATCATTTTTGAGGTTTTCAAACCGTCCCGATACCTTTTCGAGTTCATCAAATGCCTGATCGATGCGGAGCCGGAAGAGATGAATACGTTGCGCCAGATCAGCGATGGTTTTGCCGTCCTTCTGTTCTGCCGCGACCTGCATTATCTGTTCGGCATGGGCCAGTTCTTTTTCATACGCGCCGATCCGGTTTTCAAGCGCGGTAATTTCCTTTCCTAGGGGTTTTAAAATTTTCGCGCGTTCCGCAATCAGGGCGGACCGGCGTCGGCGCTGATCTTTTCTGGAAAATTTGACACCTTCATCCCCGGTATCACTGATTGCAACCGATTCGCCCTTCCGGTCATCTCCATCGTCCCCCCATCCGATTTTCTCCAGAAACCGCTGGTAATCGCCATCAAATACGGAAATGCCGTCATCCCGGAAAACCACCAGCCGCTCTGCAATGCCGTGCAGAAACATTTCATTGTGCGTCACCATGATCACAGCTCCTTCAAACGCATCAATGGCGGCAAGCAGCGCGTCGCAGGATTCCATGTCGAAATGATTGGTGGGCTCATCCAGCAGCAGCAGATTAATGGGCGAGCAAAGAATTTTCCCCAGCATGACCCGGCTTTTTTCTCCGCCGGACAGCACGCCGATTTTTTTTAAGGCCGCATCACCTTCAAAGAGCATAGCCCCGCAGATATTCCGTCCGGCCTGACGATCAATATCCGGATTGGAAAACAATATTTCCTCTTCAATGGTTCGTGCATCCACCAGGGACTGGATATTGGTCTGTTCAAAATACCCCCTGGCCGCACCAGGATGCCAGGTTATCTCGCCTTTGGTGGGGGGCATCACTCCGGCGATGAGTTTGAGCAGGGTGGTCTTGCCGGCGCCGTTTCTGCCAACAATGCAGATCCGGTCCCTGGCCCCGACCGTTAGACTGAAATCGCTAATAAGGGTTTTACTGGAATCCCAGGCGAATGAGAGATCCCGGGCTGTGCCCAGAAATTTGCCGTTGAACGGCCTCGCACGAAAAGAAAATTCAAGGTTTTTGAATTTCTCGAGTTTGTTGTGGCGGGTCTGCTTGTTGAGCGCCTTGATGCGCGATTGCACCAGACCCGCCAGTCGCGCCTTGGCCCGGAAACGGGAAATGAACTCCTGGATTTCTTTGGCGCGGCGGTCCTGTTTGATCCTTGTTTTTTCGTGAATCTCCTCCTCCTGGGCGATCTGGAGATAATATTTGGAAGTGTCTCCCTCGATTTTCCGGATCTTCCGGCGGTGAATCCCCATGATATGGGTGGCCATCCCGTCCATGAAACCACGGTCATGGGTGATCATGAAAATCTCCCGGGGCCAGGAAAGGAGAAATTTCCGCATCCAGCGGATCGAGGTAATATCGAGATAGTTGGTCGGCTCGTCTAACAACAGAAGATCCGGTTCCGCCAACAGTACTCTGGCCAGATTCAACCGCACCTGGCATCCGCCGGACAGATCCGCCGGAAATCGTGCCATATCGGCTTCGGAAAAACCGAGGCCGGCCAGAATTTTTTCCGCTTTCCAGCGATGGCCGCCGGTGTCGTCTTCGATGCCTTTCAAACTCTCTTCGATAACTGTTTCGAAAGTAAAATCAAGATTTTGAGTGACGTATCCGATGCGGTAGCCCTTGGGGACGGATGTGGCCCCTGAATCGGAGCCTTCCAGTCCCGCGATGATCCGGAAAAGGGTTGTTTTGCCGTGACCGTTGCGGCCGACCAGGCCGACGCGTTCCCGACGATTGATTTTGAAACTGATATCATCGAAAAGAATCCGGTTCCCGTAGCTTTTTGAAAGGTTGTCCACGCTGATCATGGGTATTCAGACCGACTTCGAGGGAAAGATGGACTTTTTATCGGAATGCGCATCATCAGTCGATGGGCGCATCGATTCCGAGTTTGTTGCACCGATAGCGCATGGAGCGAAGGGAGATATCGAGTAACTCTGCGGCGATATTCTTATTCCCCTTTGCGCATTCCAGGGCCTTTTCAATATAGGCCTTTTCGATTTCTTCCAGAATATTGTCAATGGAAACCCCTCGGGCCACATCATCCAGATCGTAACGTTTGTTATTAATTCCCTCGATCCACCGCCGCTTGTGTATGGAAAGGGACAGGCTGTCGGGAAGGATGATATTCGTGCTGGAAAGGGCCACGCTGCGCTCGATCAAATTCTCCAGTTCACGAATGTTGCCCGGAAAATCATATTTCTGCAGCAAGTCAACCGCATAAGATGAAATCTTTGTGATCTCCTTTCCAGCCAGATGCGCGTATTTTTCCAGAAAATGCTGCGCCAGTGCGCGGATATCGGCTTTACGTTCCCGAAGGGGCGGTACTTTGATCTCCACCACGTTGATCCGGTAAAACAGATCCTCCCTGAATCTTCCGGAAATAACTTCTCCTTCTATTTTCCGGTTTGTGGCCGATAAAATGCGGATATCGACGGGGATATCCTCGTTTCCGCCGACAGGCTTGAATGTCCTTTCCTGCAGCACGCGCAACAGCTTGACCTGCAATGCCGGACTCAATTCCCCGATTTCATCGAGAAAAACCGTTCCGGTATGAGCGATCTCGAACAATCCTTTCTTGTCGTGGCTTGCGCCGGTAAACGCTCCCTTCTTATATCCGAAAATTTCACTCTCGATCAGCGTTTCCGGGATACTGCCGCAGTTGATGACCACAAAAGGCCTGTCCCGGCGGTCACTTTCCTCGTGAATGGCCCGGGCAATGAGTTCCTTGCCGGTTCCGCTGTCGCCCGTGATGAGCACGCTGGTCCTGGTTTTGGCGATCTGTTTGATCATATCGTAAATTTGGAGCATTCGGGGCGTGTTTCCCACAATCCGACCAAAATGCAGATTTTTTTTCAATTCATCGTCAATATTCTTTTTTTCTTCGGAAAGGGTTCGAAGGGTCAGGGCATTGGCTATGGTCTGCTTGAGTTCGTCATTGTTGAACGGCTTGGGAAGATAGTCATATGCCCCGTCATTCATGGCCTCAACCGCATTTTCAGCAGTGGCATAAGCGGAAATCATAATCACGATGATTTCAGGACGGACGGATTTTGCTTTTCGCAGCACATCAAGACCGCTGATATCGCCCAGACGGATATCGCACAGCACCAGATCGAAGATACGTTTCTCGAGAAAGCCGATGGCTTCCCGGCCGTTTTCGGCGCACAAAACCGCATAACCTTCTCTTTCCAGCATCAGTTCAAGAAACTGCCGCATGCTTAACTCGTCATCAACGACGAGTATATGGGCCTTTGCCTCGGTCATAAGTGATCATCCGTACGATTTACGCATTAAAAATAATTTTGCCGCCGGCAATGGTGTAAACGGCCCTGCCCGTAAACTCCCACCCGTCAAAAGGCGTGTTCCGACTCTTTGAAAACCCTTTTTCCGCATGGTAAACATAGAAAAATTTCGGATCGATAAGTGTCAGATCAGCAATCCCTCCTATTTCAATTCCGCTGGCAAGGCCGAGGATCCGGGCCGGGTTTTTCGCCATTTTTTCAACAAGCTGTTCAATAGTGAGCACATTTTCAAATATCAGCCTGAGGCCCAGAGCCAGAGACGTTTCAAGGCCGGTTATCCCATTGGCCGCTGCATTGAACTCCACTTCCTTTTCCAGGCGAGAATGAGGAGCGTGATCCGATGCGATCACGTCGATGGTCCCATCCGCGAGAGCTTCATAAACCGCGGCCCGGTCACTCTCGGATCGCAGCGGCGGGTTCATCTTTGCGTTTGTGTCGTATGCGGCGACAGCTTCATCCGTCAGCGTGAAATAATGGGGTGCGGTTTCCGCCGTAACCGGAATGCCGCGTGTTTTGGCGTCCCGGATGGCGCAGATGGATTCACGGGTACTCACATGGGCGATATGTACCGGAACGCCGGTAAGGTCCGCTAAAGCGATATCACGCATGACCATAATGCTTTCCGCGGCGTTGGGAATTCCTGCAAGTCCCCTGCGGGTCGCCGCAGGCCCCTCATTTATGACGCCACCGTTCGATAACACGGGGTCTTCGCAATGGGAAATCACCCGCAGTCCCATGGTTTTTGAATATTCCATGGCGCGGCGCATCAGCAAGGAATCGATCACGGGCCGGCCGTCATCCGATATGGCGACGGCGCCTGCTTCTCCGAGTTCACCATACTCGGCCAGTTCCCTGCCGTCGAGATTTTTACTGATGGCCGCCACCGGCAATACCCTGACGGAATCCTGCTTTTCCGCTGTATGAATGATAAATTCGGTGATCTGCCGGTTATCATTAACCGGTTTGGTGTTGGGCATGCAGCAGATGCGGGTGAAACCACCGGCGGCGGCGGCCCGGATCCCGGATGCGATGGTTTCCTTGTATTCTTCGCCAGGTTCGCGCAGGTGAACATGCATATCCATCAAACCCGGAACAATCCAAAGACCGACCGCATCGATGACGCGGTCGGTCTTTATGCCTGAATCCGTTGCACAAGTCGTGTCCGGTCGGCCGGTTTCGGAATCAGAATGTTTATCGATGCGGACGATGGTCGTCCCGTCGATAAGAATATCCGCAATTTCATGGATACGGCCCGGATCAATTACAGTTCCGTTTTTAATGAGCGTCCGCATCGCGGCCACCTCCTGCCAGCAGAAATAAAAGGGCCATGCGCAGGGCAACGCCGTTGGTTACCTGGTCGAGAATGACCGCATGGGGGCCGTCGGCGACATCGGGCGCGATCTCAACCCCACGATTCATGGGACCGGGATGCAAGATGAGCGCATCCGGTTTGGCCTTTTTCAGCCGCTGCATCGTCAGGCCGTAACGTTTCGCATATTCGCGTTCGGACGGGATCAACGGATTCCCCTGACGTTCTTTTTGAATCCGGAGCATCATGATCACATCCGCATCCGCAATCGCCTCATCCATCACATCGGTGGCACGGCATCCCATGGATTCGATGCCGCGGGGCATCATGGTCGGCGGTCCTGCAATGGTGACCATCGCACCCATTTTGGAAAACCCGACGATATTAGACCTGGCCACCCGACTATGAGCGGTGTCTCCCACAATTGCGATCTTTAAGCCCTTCAGAGCGCCCTTTCTTTCCCTGACCGTCATCATGTCGAGCAGTGCCTGTGTGGGGTGGGCATGCGTGCCGTCCCCTGCGTTTATGACCGAAGCTGCGATTTTTCCGGCAAGCATGTGGGGCACCCCGGATGCGGCATGGCGGATGACGATAATGTCGGGTCCCATGGCCTCAAGATTTCGGGCGGTGTCAATGAGGGTTTCGCCCTTGACAAGACTGCTGGTTGCGGCGGAAATGGCAATCACGTCGGCGGAAAGGCGTTTTGCGGCAATGTCAAAGGATACCCGGGTCCGGGTGCTGGGTTCGTGAAAAAACAAAATGACGGTCTTGCCCCGCAGCGCCGGCACTTTTTTAATGGGCCGCTCGGAAATCTCCTTCAGACTGGCTGCCGCTTCCAATATTGTCGTAATCTCATCGACAGAGAGCGATTCCATGTCCAGTAAATCTTTTTTAGACCATGCCATGCCCGTATCGTCCTATCTGATCATTGATCCAAGTCGACTCCACCTTACACTGAAATGATCGCTGTCCCACGACCAGTATATGATAAACGCCTTGCCTCTGACTTCCGATGCGTCCACAAATCCCCAGAACCGGCTGTCGTAGCTGCTGTCACGGTTATCCCCCATGACGAAATAGGCATCGGCCGGAACGGTAATCGGCCCCATATTGTCCCGCTGATTGACGTGCGCGGGCACGACATGGGGGTCCATATAAACCGCATAAGGCTGTTTAATAGGTTCCTGATTGACAAAAACCTTCTTGTTTTTGATTTCAATCACATCTCCGGGAACGGCAATCACCCGTTTGATATAATCCTTGTCCGGCTCCATTGGATACCGGAACACGATGATGTCGTCGCGTACCGGCTGCCCAAACGGAATGACCGTGGTGTTCCAATAAGGCAGCTTGACGCCGTAGATAAATTTGTTGACCAGAATATGATCGCCGATCTGCATCGTGGGCAGCATGGATCCGGAAGGTATCTTAAATGCCTGAATGATAAACGTTCGAATAAACAGCGCCAGAATAACGGCAATGACGATCGCCTCAATATTTTCCAGAAGCCGGCTTTTGGGTGCCGCAGCCTGCTGTCCGGTAACTATTTTATCGGATTTTTTTTTAAATTTCAATCTATGCAGCCTTCACCTTATTGTCATTCATCAGGATACCGGCAGGGTGAATTGCGGCTCACCCAGCAGAAATTTTCCTTTTGTGATCCGGTCTTTAAGAATCTGCGCAATCTCCCTGGCCTTGGAAACCGAAGACAAGGGAACAGTCGGCACCTCTTTGCCGTTTAACCGGATAAATCCGCTTTTGAGTTCCGCGTAGCTGACAAAGCCCAGGTTGCGGTTTATTCCGTGGGGATAATCATGACCGTAGTCAACCACCTGTGTGACGATGTCTTCATCGGACACGGCGGTATATTTTGCCATCTCCTCGTTGAGCAGGGGGATGGGAACTCCGATCCCAACGGCAAGGGAGACACCGTATCCTATGAGACTCAGTCCAACGATCCAGGATGGCGACATCACCTTGAGATCCCCCATCACCCAGAGGGTGCCGGCCGGTATCTTGGGTACGCCCTTCCGGTTTCTTGGCGCTGACGGCTTGTGCTGGGTTCCGTGCCAAGTGACATACCCCTCCCCGCCCCCTAGAAAAATCCGCGTTCCCAGGCCGATGGTCTTGTAATACGGATCATTAAACAGAGGACTGAGTTGACCGGAAGTCGAATAATTGGCGTTTCCGGCCCTGGGTTTGAGGGTGCCCATGTAGGTATAGACAATTTTATTGGTCAGATTGACCGCACAATTGTAATTCTGATAGGCGTTTCGCGGGTTGCACAGGGTCGCCTGGGGCAGATCCGTAAGCCGGATTTCCTTTTCCAGTTCCCGCCGGGGATAACAGGAAGTCCCGTAGGCAGTGGCCCGAAGGTGAACCTTGCGGCCCGCCACGAGATCGCCGATCACATGTCCGCCGCCGTAATTGAATTCACCAGGCCAGACTTTGTTTAAAGGATCTTCCTCGCATGGTTCGGTGGCGCCGATATAACAATCCACCGCAGCCAGACCTGCGTAAGCCTGGACATTGTTCAACCAGACCTTAGACGCCTTGATGGGCGGCACTGAGTGACCGAAATTGATGAAAGCGCCTGATGAACACATGGGAGCAAACGTCGCTGTGGTCACAACATCCACTTGGCGGGCCGCCTCGACCGGGCCATGTGTTTTTACGATATCGATGATCTCTTCCGCGGTGGCCACCACCACTTTGCCGGCTTTGATCTTCTCGTTGATTTCCTGGTAAGTTTTATTGATTTTGAATTGTTTTCTTCGGGGCATTCCCTATCCGGCTCCTTTTCCTGTCTCGGATATGACTTATTGCGGCTGTAATACCACGCTGTCGAGTTTATCGGTAATATTATGCCGAATCCAGGCCGGATCCCACCATTCGACCGGACTGACAAAAACATGATTGACGATCATGCTGAAATGGAGATGATCGCCGCCGGCCCAACCCGTGATGCCGGTATGACCGACAATATCTCCCTTTGACACCATATCCCCTGGCGCGACGCTCATATTACTAAGATGAGCATAAAGACTGAACAAACCGAAACCATGATCGATGCAGACCGTGTTTCCATAGATTCCGATATAATCGGCCATCACGACCCTGCCGGCGTTTGCGGCAGGCACGGGAGCCTGCTGCACGGATGCCAGGTCGATCCCCAGATGGGTTTCTTCATCAACGATTACCCCATTATAGCTGTAAAGGCGATGATCGGCAAAACCAGCCTGCTGGGCGGAATTCGGCAATCTCCCGAACACGCCCTGCCAATGGAGTCGCGTTTCACTCTCAGGCTCCATTCCGAGCAATACCGCATTATTTTTTCCCCGCAACGTCTTGTTGACGAACAGGAACTGATCCAGGGTTGATCCATCTGCCGGCCATCCTTCGGCCGTGTAAAATTCCGGCAATTTCATGCTCAGAAATCCATCGGTGATGTTGATGGTATCGGTTTTAAAGGAACGGCCGAGGATGCGGTAATAAAACCCGCGGCGGGAAGTGTTCCCGGCCCGGTCCACGGCATTGACGTGGATTTGCGTATCTCTGCTCCGATGGCTGGCAAGGGCGATAAAAGAAAGATAAATACTGGAATCCGAATAATGTCCGGAATG
>CAYZXZ010000004.1:0-38897 GCA_964481615.1 uncultured Desulfobacteraceae bacterium
AAGCGCGATCTTCATGCGCCTTACACCAATGACTGGCAGGCTGTTGATAAAATTTCAGGCTGTCGCAGTAGCCGCATGCCCGGGCAACGTCACCATGGGTAATCTGCATCGGACCGGTGGCGCGCGTTAATTCGTGTTCACTGAATTGTCGATCATCTATATCGAGCAACCTGCGATTTGCTATACCACCTTGCTTGATCATCTCATCACTATCCGCGAGCAGCGGGGTCACCCGCTCAACTTTCGGATGCACCAGCACATCCCGACGCCCCTGCAGCATCGTTGCAAGGGTGTCTATGCATCCCTCACGAAAAAGCACATCGCAATCGGTAAACCAAATCCAATCGGCCTTTGATGACAATGCCGCCTGATTACGGCCTATAGCGCGACGAAAAAGTTTTTCCTTCGGCAGAATTTGCCAATTCCAATGAACTCCCGGCACTTTAATGTCATCAAAAAACTTCAGCAAACCATCTGTACCGATATCATCGTGCGCATAGAATACGGTCATGGTGACTTCAGGCTTGGTTGGCGGGAACAATGCGAGCGAACTCAGCTGGTAAACCAGAAAATGAGAGTAATTCCAGCAATGACTGACAATCTCTATATTGAGTATGCCTGTGCGGGCAGCACGCGATGCTTCATCCGGCAACTCGGACAAAAACCATTTTGCGGACACCATACCACTTGCTGCAACACGAAGAAAGAAAAGTTCCACATGGTCACGCCATCGGGGAATCACCCGTTGATAATACGTCATAAAACTTATCCGTAAATATTAAATCGTCAAACCTGCTTCATGCTGCCAAAAATCCAGACAAAAAGCAACGGTAGCCAGCCAAAAAGCCAGATGGCTTTGATTGAGCTTATAAGCGTGTGTTCGCCGGTCAGGGTCAGCAAAAATACAAGCAGCAGAAGCATCATCAAGCCCATGCGTTCCCGACGGGCCGCCGGCCCTGTAAAGACACTTTTTAAGAGTAAAACTGCAATGGCAATAAGAAACCCAAGCCCAATGATACCGTTTTCAACGAGGGTACCGATCCAAATATTGTGGGCGTGGCAAACCGGCGTTCCAGATGGCACCCAGAACTTCTTGGCTACGTCCAACTGAGCCAGATCGGTACCGGCGCCAAAACCGAAAATCCAGGAATCGGGCGGATACATGAAGTAGCCTTTCCACATCTCAAACCGGTAAGAACTTCCCCGAATGAGTAGCAAATCGTGATAATGGTCAAGGCCGTAAACCCCTGCCAGTACGCCAATAACAAGACCAGCCCCACCCAGAATCACCAGTCCTGATTTTAACAAACCATTATTTGTGAGCGTCCAGCAGCCCAGGTAAACAAGAAGTACGGCCATTGCAATGATCGGAGCACGGCTCTGACTCATAAACACATAAAGCGTAACTGCTATGCTGGAAAATATTACCAGAAAGATTGCTGATTTGTCTGAAGACGGCTGATGAATAAAAACCAGAAAGTGGCCGACGGCCAGGTAGATTAACAAAATCGAGGAAGCCTGGATAGGGTTGTGAAGAGCGCCCAAACCGGAGAGCCGTCCCGAGACCAGGCCTGTTGCAAACAACAGGAATCCGCCTGCCGCACCAAGCAATGCAAGCAGTATGAAATAGCGCCCCCACCAGGAAGGCCTGTTCAGAACCGCCGGCAGCCAAAGGTAAAACGCCAGCAGGCAAAAGAACGTTTCAACCCCCCAGCGAAAGGCTCTGAGATGACCCCCTATGGGCCCCTGACCAACTACAAATGTGGCAATGGATGAATAGGCGGCAAGGATCATTGCGAGCAGCAGCACCGGATCCCGCCATTTAATATGAGCCCGGCCTGAGACCAGCAGGATCAAAATTGCCGGAATAACGATGCCGTGGAAAAAGACTTTGTACAGGTCCTGATGAGGCCCCAGCACACTAATAATGAGCCAGATCATGAAAAGCATCGGCATGCGTATTTCAACTTTAGCGGCAAAACCAGGCCAGCCTGTTTTACCCGTCACTTTTGTTTCCTTTCAAAACCTTTAGCCGGCTGCATGGTTATTAACCGGGCTGATACAGATTTATTGAATGGTGACTTCAGATTTTGTTAAAAATTAAAATTCCAAAATTCGAAGTCTGACCGCATCAATCAATTGATTTTTGGGAAAAAACCATATAAAATTATATATTATTGTCAAGAAAAATAAAACCCTTCGCGGGGCTGTTAACGGATTTTGGAGCCTCCCGTGACCGCAGTCAATGCAAAACGCATCTGCCTAATACGGACATCGGCAATCGGGAATATAGTTCATGCCCCGAACCTGATCAACAGGTTACGCAAAGGCTGCCCGGACGCCCACCTGACAATATTTAAAAAATGTCTTGTTTTTTGCAGCGGGATTTACGGATTAAGGCACTGATAATGATCATTCGGATTTGCGGTAAATACCGCGTAGGCGCCGACAAGGCCCTAACCGGCCGGCAGATCGGACAGTTGAAAACGGGATTTGACGCGGGGATTCTGCAACAAGGGCATATGGCTGTGCTCGACGGCCGAAGCTCCGTAACCCGGATGGACCTGGCAGGCGTCGGGCCTGTGGTGGTCAAGCCCTATACAAGGGGAGGTTTCATACGCCGGTTCAACCACCGAACCTATCTGCGGGCAGGCAGCCCACGGTGCCGTAAAGAATATACATTACTGGGCCACCTGCAAAACCTGGGCCTCCGGGTGCCGACACCGGTCGCCTTCGCGTATGCTGGTACCCTGTTATATCATGCCTGGCTGGTGACCAAAGAGATTCAAAACACCCTCCCCCTGACCGGGCTCGGCAACGTTGACCCGGACCGCTGCGGCCGGGGCATGCAGGACGTGGGAAGGCAGCTTTCAATTCTGATCAAAAACCGGGTCCTTCATGTGGATCTTCATCCCGGCAATGTGCTGGTGGATCCTGACGGCAGGGCTTATCTGATTGATTTTGATAAAGCACGGAAATGGCGCTGGGGATCGGACCGGCTCCGGCGGCGGTATCGCAATCGCTGGCAGCGCGCCGTTGCCAAACACGGGCTGCCGAAAATTTTGAACGCACTGACCGTCTGACCGGCAAAAAAATGGTATCGTAAGAAGCATAACAAAGATACCGCCGGTGCCGCTCTTCAGCGACGCCACCGGCGGTATCTTTGCGGAGTAAACCGTAAATCTTACTTGTTGCCGCGCTTGGACGCCTTGATCGGGTTGAGCTTGGCTTTTTCCTGTTTCACCGTTATGGTGACATGGGTCGCCAGATTGCAGTTGCCGAACTTCCATTTCACGGACGGATCCGGGGCCGCCGAGCAATACCATCCGGATTCGAACTGTTTGCTGCGATGGCATCCGGTGCAGGCTTCGACCACCGAGTGACATTGCCCGCCATTGTAAGAACAGCCGCTTGCGGTCATGAACGCGCATGTATCGCCGTTGCGAATCGTCGTGCAGATCATTGGATATAACCTCCTGTTGGAACGTATTAAAACAACGGCGCCGGAATCACAGACGGCGCCGTTGTGGTCGTTAAATGCGATCATAAGATATGGATCAAATCTGTTTTTAAATAATCGTCGGTATTTTGTCAATCTTTTTCGAAAATTTTTTTCTTTTTTTATTCCGACATCCATCCACTGTCCCGGCGGCGGATAAAAACAGATCTTGATTTGCGCACGGAAAACTGTAAACTTTATTGTTATCATCATTATCCACTCACATTTTTAAACCGCATAAGGAAAATACTTTGGCATCATCAGGAAAACGCACGGCAAACTACCGGGCGATCATCGATACGGCCGTCCGGGTGCTCACCATCGAAGCCGAAGGAATTGTCAATCTGAAGGAACGCATCGATGAAAATTTTGTAAAACTCGTTGAGATGATTTATAAATCAAGAGGCCGCGTCATTGTCGCCGGCATTGGAAAATCCGGCATCATCGGACGCAAAATCGCCGCCACCTTAAACAGCACCGGCACGCGATCCATTTTTCTGCACCCGGTGGAGGCCATGCATGGCGACCTGGGCATGGTTTCCAGAGAGGATATTTTCCTGGCACTTTCCAACAGCGGGGAAACAGACGAATTAAATATCCTGCTCCCGAGCATCCGCAGCGCCGGCTGCCCCATCATCGCGTTCACCGGAAAAACGCGCTCCACCCTGGCCCGGCACAGCGACCTGGTGATTGACGTGGGTGTGGATGCCGAGGCCTGCCCCATGGGACTGGCCCCCACGGCCAGCACTACGGCCCAGCTGGCCATGGGGGACGCGCTGGCCGTCGTATTGATCAACATGCGGAAATTCAGTCCGGACGATTTTAAAAAATTCCATCCCGGCGGTCTCCTCGGCCAGCGGCTTTCCTACCAAGCCAAAGATATCATGCTCACCGGAACCGCAGTTCCGATGGTGTATGAAGGAGCCGACATGCAGACCGCCCTTGACATCATGAACACGGGTGACATCGGCGTGGTGATGGTGCTCAACAGCGACGAGATTCTGACGGGCATCATCACCGACGGGGATGTCCGGCGCATGGTCATCAACAGGCAGCGGATTCAGGGACTTCCCGTCGAATCCCTGATGATCCGCGATCCCAAACATATTGATCCTGCATCCCCTCTTTATGAGGCATTAAACATCATGGAAACCCATCAGATAACAGTGCTGCCAGTGACGGAAGCCGACGGTCGTCTCGCCGGCGTTGTTCATCTGCATGATATTCTGGGTAAAGGAGCCGTCACATTCACCGGAATCCATTGAAAACCAAAACCAGGGAAGGTATTTCATGAAAAAAATGACGAATATGGAAACCCGCATCGAGACCATCGGAGAAGCCAAAATCGATTCCCCGATATTGAAAGAGACCGACGGGACCAGCGCCAAGATATTCAAATCCGACAACGACCGGGTCCTCATCGATGTCTACCCCGGTCATATCATTGAAATGACGGGCGCGAACGAAGCGCCGGCATCCTTTGAACTCGCGGGTCCGAGACAAAAAATCTACTTTGATCCCAGCAAGCTCAAATGCGCCCTGGTAACCTGCGGCGGGCTCTGCCCCGGCCTCAACAATGTCATCCGGGCCATCGTGTTGGGATTATATTACCGGTACGGGGTCCGTCATATCTACGGCATCCGCTACGGGCTCCAGGGGTTTATCCCCGAATACGGTCATGATCTTATCGATCTCAACCCCCAAAGCGTGGTGCATATTCATGAAATGGGGGGCTCAATACTCGGATCATCCAGAGGCCCCCAGGACATCGAAGCCATTGTCGACTGCCTGGAACGATTAAACATCGGCATCCTGTTTATGATCGGCGGGGACGGCACCCTCAAGGCCGCGTCAAAAATCGTCGGAGAGATCAAAAACCGAAACGCCAGAATCAGCGTCATCGGCATCCCCAAGACCATCGATAACGACATCTACATGGTTGCGCGATCCTTCGGGTTCGATACCGCCGTGGACATCGCCACGGAAGCAATCCAGGGCGCCCACAAGGAAGCGGAAGGCTACCCAAACGGAATCGGGATGATCAAGCTGATGGGAAGGTATTCCGGTTTTATTGCGGCCACTGCAGCCCTGGCCCAGCAGGATGTGAATTTCGTGCTGATCCCTGAAATTCATTTCGACATGGAAGGCGAAAACGGACTTCTGGCCAAGATCGAAAAGCGATTGAAGGATCGCAGGCACGCGGTGATTCTCGTGGCCGAAGGGTCGGGGCAGTATTTTTTCGATAAAACCGAAAAAAATTTCGATCCCTCCGGCAATGTCAAACTCTTTGACATCGGCGTGTTTTTAAAAGAACGGATCATGGCGCATTTTTCCGCAAAGGGTGTTGAAATTTCCCTGAAATACATTGACCCGAGCTACATGATCCGAAGCCTTCCGGCAAACGCCAACGATCACGTCTACTGCGGTTTTCTGGGCCGGGACGCTGTCCATGCCCGCATGGCCGGCAAAACCAATATGATCATCGGACACTGGAACAACTTTTTCGTCCATGTTCCCATACCCCTGACCACGGATACGCGCAAGCAGGTCAACACGGACGGAAAATTGTGGCAGACTGTTCTCGAGGCGACCGGGCAGGGGTCACTCAACAACGCATGACGCCGTCTTCCGGGTCATCAATGAATGACGCTTTCAACAGCGTAATCCGTCATCAGCCCTGATTTAACGGCGGGAGGGCACTTCCCTGAAGCGGCCTCCTGAAATGCGTAGCAGGTAAACATCCTTGACGGCATCACCATTTTCGGCGAATGCGGTGCTGCCGGTAACCCCCGGCCAGACAGGCATATCCAGCAGGCTTTTCCTGAGTTGACTCCGGTTCCGGACATCCGGCCGGTTGACAACGCTAAACACCATCATGGCCGTGTCATAGCTCACGGCCTCGATAAATCCCGGAGTATAGCCGTAAGTCTTTTCAAACAGGGCCACAAACCGGGAAACGTTTTCCGATGCGCTCCGGGCGAAAAAACCATCGGGAAATATGGCGCCCTGGCTATGGGATCCGGCCATCCGTATCAGCCTGTCGGAGTGCCACAGATTGGTGCCCAGTAAATAGACGTCTGTTACATCATGGTAGGCGAGATAGGGCATGATCAACCCGGCCTTGCCGGGTGCATCCGGGATAAAGACCGCATCAAAATCGATGATGGGAGCAGGTTTCCCCTCTTTTTCCATGACCGATTCGGCATCGGGCTCTCTCTGTTTTGCCATTGCCGTATCCACCACCGGATCAAACCATCGCCTCCCCGGAATTTCAGGGCGCCGATCAAGGGTCTGCGCATTTATCGACTCTTTAAGCGGAAACTCGCGGGGATCCTCCTGATCCTCCTGATCCTCCTGGATCATCACGACGGGGGCCGGGACTTCCGACGTCATCATGAGCGCTTCCGGAATCTCATGATACATCCCCGCCAGCTTCCGGATGGGAATGGAAAAATCGGTCTGATCCGGCCGGTAGGATTCAACACCCACGACACTGCCGCCCGATGCGATGACCTCGTCCCAGAACAGATTCATAAACATCTCCCCGTAATTTTCTTCCGGATAGAGAATGGCGAACCGGGAAAGCTTCAGGTCGTTGACGACATGCCCGACAACGGCCTTGACCTGCATCGCGGGGGTCAGAAAATTTCTGAAGACCCATTCGCCCATGTCGGCGATATCGGCTCTCTGGGTCAGCGTCACAATGGGAAGTTTCAGCTTCTGGGCCTCAGCCGCGGCAACCTCGGCTTCCGCCATTGGGCCGATGATCGCGGCCACTCGCTGATCGTGAAGTTCACGGACGGCCGACACGGTTAGAGCGGCATCCGAAGCAGAATCCCTGACCACGATTTTCAGCAGCGACGCATCCTGCGATCCCGCAAAGACCGCCAGCGCCAGCTCGATGCCTTTCAATGCCTGCTGCCCGAAATTTTCATACCGCCCGCTCAGGGGGAGCAGACAGCCCACCACGTTTTTGTCAAACAGATCCGACACCGGGATATCGACGATGATCTGCCGTGCAAAAGGTGCATACGGATGCCCGGGACAGGTTGCGACAAACCGCTCTAAAATCGTTTTGGCCTCCTCGTAGTCGCCTTCCTCCATATGCCGGATCCCGAGCTGGTAGATGATGTCACCCGCGAGGGGTTTCCCGTTCAAGGCTTCCAATGTCTTACGCAGATCAGGCAGCGACATCCGTCCGGCGGTGGTCTTCAACCGCTGGGTCAGCCGGTCGACATCTTCCTCCCTATCGGCGGCATCATAAGCCTTGAGAAACGCATCATACGCAGCGGATGCATTGTTCAGTCCCAGATACGCATCCCCCAAAAACTGGTGCACGCGCATCATTTGAACCTTTGAAAGACCGGCCGACAGAATCGCATCGGCATCGCGGATCACCTGCTGGTAGTCGCCTTCCAGATAAAATACTTCCAGCAGCGCAACACCGGAATCCCCGGCAACAGCCGTGTCCGGGTACCGGGTGATCACCTGTTGAAAAAATTGCCGGGCCTCCCCGTATTTTTCAAGGGATACGCAGACACGCCCCAGTAAAAAGAGCACCTCGGGCGCACGTTCGCTTTGCGGATATCGTGATGCATGTTCCCGGTAAAGCGCATATGCCGCTTCATAGGATTGGGCCTGGTGTTTTTGCTGCGCGTCATTAAAAAGCGTGATTTCAGGATCGGCCTTTCGAAAAAACCAGCCCATGGTTTCCATCTGTGCGCATGAAAAGCAGAAACAAACCGCAAGAAGAAAAATCAGTAATTTTTTAAAAAAAAACATTTTTTTAATGTGTTTTATGTCGTTGTCGCCGAAGCTTCCAAGCTTTTCGCCGGGTATTGCATAAGCTCTTTTCTTCCCCTTCCATAGTCAATTATAACGCGAGTCGAGTGGCCTGGCAAGGATATGCGAGGATAGACTTGACATCCTGCTTGAACCGGTTCTATATTAAAAGAATATTTTTTGCAACGTGCGGAAAGAAGATAAACCCTGACGCAGCCAAAGGGAGCCGGTCAATGAGAAGAACCGTAATTTTCCTCATGGGCATGATGACGGCCATCATATTCGCCGTCCCTGTATCCGCCGCATTATATAAATATGTTGATAGCAGGGGGATTGTCCGGTACACCGACAACCTCGAGACGGTTCCCGAACGCTATCGTTCCCAGATCGCCGCGCCCGCACCGGCCGTTCCGGTGGCGCCGGCTGTGAAACCGCCCACTGTGGAACCACCGGCTGTGAAACCTCCCACTGTGGAACCGCCGGCTGTAAAACCTCCCACTGTAAAACCGCCGGCTGTAAAACCTCCCACTGTAAAACCGCCGGCTGTAAAACCACAGACTGAAATTGTCGCAGCGCCCGAACCCGGACCTTATATTGAGAAAGCGGTCGCTGAACCGGAAGTCGTGACGCCGGTACCCACACAACCCTCCGTGGCCGTAACAAAACCCGAGCCGTATGTCAAAGAAACGGTCAGAGAAGAAACGGCCGCTGTACCGCCCCCCGTGGAACCTGCCGCCGACCGCGCGGCTCCGCCGGCTCTCGAGGAAACGGCATACCTAGTTCCGGCACACAAGCCGGATCATCCGGTAGACGCCGACATTGCCTTGCTGCTGGAAGAACGAAAGACCCTGCTGGAAAGAAAAAAGGCGCTCGACAAAATCTTTCTTTCCCTTGCAGCGGAAAGAAAGGCGCTTTCGAACTCCAGAGCCGGAATGCGGGACGAACAGAGCATCCAGAAATATAATAAAAATGTCCTGCGTCTCAATGAACGTATCCAGCGATTCAAGAGGGAAGAAGCAGTGCTGCGGGACAAAATTGAACGCCATAATGCGCTGATTACGAAAAAACAGTAACCGCGGGACTTTCCGAAGTCAACCTGGAGGACCGTAACGCCGCATGCCGCAGCAAAATGACCACACGTGCGCCGGGCCAAACCGGAGACCGTCGTGATGAAATCCGTGGAAAAAATCCCGAACGCCCTCAGATAAAAAGCGCCGGGTGTTATGGACCGATGGTCATCCGCATCCTGCTGACCGCGACATCGAGCCCCATGCGCGCGCAGATCCCCTCAACCTCCTTCTTTTTTTCCAGGCCGTTTTGCTTAAATGAAACAATAATTTCCTTGATATCATGTTTTATGATGATATCGCCTAACCGTTCCGTATCGCCAAACACTGTATACCCGTCAATTTTTTTCCCCTTTTTCATGGGATCATCATCGATGAAGCCGACCAGGTAGCGGCCGCATCCATTGCTGGTCTCGATGTCGCGCACCACCATCTGCCCGCCCACACCGGCGCCATAAATCAAAACCGGTTTGCCGTTACGATTCTCCCTGATGATCCATTCATCCAGAATCCTAAAGAAAAAACGCGAAAAAGAGATAAAAATAAGCATCAGTCCCCAGTAAATGACAAAAACCGCTCGTGAGAAACTGCGAAACCGGTAGATAAACAGAATAGCCAGCATGGTCAGGACCGTGCCGGTCGTAACGGCCTTGACATACACGGACACATCCCCCAGCCTGGACCCCCGCCACAGGCGCTGATAGACGCCGAAAACATAAAAAGTAAATATCTGGCAGGCGATAAGGATGGGCAATGATTTTAAAAAAAGATCAAAATTGGCCCCCAGATCCCATTCAAAGCGCAACAGATAGGCTGCATAATAAGCCACCGTGATCAGGGCCAGGTCCAAAAAAATCGAAAAAAGCGTTCTTCCATAGCCTGCTTTCATCAGCACGGGGACAATCCAGCCGGTTATTTCCGTTTCAGAAGGCTGTTTTTCATAAACATCGACATTGGCCAGATAGATCCAGAACAAAAGAACAATAATCAGGAACAAGGCGATGACCACAGGGCCGATCCCCATATCCAGGGGATAGATGAACAGGGCAAGCAGGCCGGAAGCCGCCGCAAAGGCATACAGCACCAGAACCGCCTTCCGCTCCGACAACCCGATGGCCACCATCCGGTGGGATGAATGATCCCTGCCGCCCTGGAAAAGCGATCGGGAAAACTTTTTGCGCATGAAACTGACAAAAGCGGTATCGACAATCGGGACAAACAGAATCAGGCAGGGAATGGTGATAATCGACAGTTGATGAAACAGGGTTTCACCCGACGCGACCGAGGGTTTGCCGAAAACGGTCAGACAGGCAAGGACAAAACCGATCAGAAGGCTCCCGGCATCCCCCATGAAAATAGAAGCCGGATTGAAGTTGTAGATCAAAAAACCCAGCAGGCCGCCGATGTAGGCCGCCAGCATCAGTTGTATCGACGTCACCAGCACCGGATCACCCGGCATGATGGACATCCAGAAAAACAGGAACACGCCCGCGATGCATGCGATGCCGGCGGACAGTCCGTCCATGTTGTCGAGCAGATTGAAGGCATTGGTGATCCCGACGATCCAGACGATGCTGAACAGCAGATTGGCGCTTTCCGAGACGAACCAGTTGGCCTGAACACCCAAAAAAACCATCACTGATGCCACTATTACCTGGCCGATCAGCTTGTAATGGGGGTTGATATCTAAGATATCATCGATAAGGCCGAGGATGAATATGGCGGCCCCGCCCAGGGCCACCGGCGTCAGCAGCGGGATAAAATCCGCATATCGCCCGGAAACCAGCCCGCCCAACTGCCAGGCGGCCATCAGGCTGATGAAAATGCCGATGCCGCCCAGAAGGCCCGTGGGCTTTTGGTGCCAGCGGTCTTCCCGCGGATGCGACACATAACCTTTTTTTACCGCCGCGGCCCGGATGACAGGGGTCAGGATGACGGCCAGCAGAAAGGCGGCGGCAAAGGAAATGAGAAAAGAGGGAAGGTTTTGCATGGGTTACAGATAATAATCGATCACGCTCTGGATGATCGATTTCAGATCATGCTGCGGGGTAAAACCGATCAGATTTTTCATTCTGGTGATATCCGGAGACCGCCGCTGCATGTCTTCGAAACCAGGGCCATAGGCCCGGTCATAGCTCAAAAATTCGATCTCGGACGCGCTTCCCGTCATGTCTTTTACCATGTTCGCCAGTTCGATGATGCTGATTTCCTCCTCATTGCCGACATTGATAACCTGGCCAATGGCTTCAGGCGTATTCATGAGTTTGATCATTGCATCCACCACATCGGCGACATGGGTAAAACTGCGTGACTGCTTGCCGTCTCCGTAAATGATGATGGGTTTTCCGATTAAGGCCTTTTGAACAAAATTAGGGAGCACCATCTGGCCGGTCTGACGCGGGCCCACGGTGTTAAACAGTCGGGTGATGATCACCGGCAGCTTTTTTTCTTCAAAGTAGGCAAGGGCCAGAAACTCGTCAAATTCCTTGGAACAGGCATAAGCCCAGCGTCGCTTGGTGGTGGCGCCCATGAGACGGTCCGCATCCTCCACCAGGGGCTTGGAATTGTCGCCGTTCATGATTTTGCCGTAAACCTCGCTGGTGGATGCGATCAATACCTTCTTTTTATATTTGTTGGCCGTACCCAGGACCATCTCGGTGCCCTTGACATTGGTTTCAAGGGTCTCCACCGGCCGGTTCATGATCAGCTTGACCCCCACCGCGGCGGCAAGGTGGTAAATCTGGTCGCATTCCACCACCAACTCATCCATAAGGGATTCATTTAATATGGTATCCACTATGAGTCGGAAACCTTTTTTCCCCTGGCGACCGCGTATGTTTTTGATGCTGCCGGTGCTCAGATCGTCCACCACGGTCACTTCATCGTCGTTTTCCACCAAATGATCCACCAGATGTGAACCAATGAATCCGGCGCCGCCTGTTATCAATATTTTCATCATCTAATTCCGAACAGCGTTAATCTGTTATCTCCGTCTGCTGTGTCAGGAGTGTCATCCACGCCGTTGCTGGACGAAGACTTCTTCTAACGCTGCCGCCCGCGAACGGCAACGGATTATCGTTTTCCCGGCGCTGAAACAAAAGCCGGCCGGTCAGCACCGCGTAGAAACGCAAACTCAAGGCCCCGAAGACCAGGGTTTTCGCAAGGACGTTGTCGCGATACGGCGAGTGTTTGCAAAAATAGCGATACGCGCTTTTATGGAACTCCATCAGCGGACGCACATCGCCATTTCCACAGCTGCCGCCGACATGATGGACAATGACCGCCCCGGGGAAATAGACGATCCACCATCCTTTCATGGACATACGTTTGCACCAGTCCGCATCCTCCCAGTACATGAAAAACCCGTCATCGAGCATCCCGACTTCGCAAACGGCCTTTCGCCGGACCAGCATGCAGGCCCCGGATACCCAGTCCACAGGCCTGGCGTTTTTCACATCGCCGCGTCCGGTCAGCACATTTCGAGCCGTGACCCGATTGTCCGGAAAAAGTCGTGAAATCAGCGTATTCCGACCGAACAGCGCCGTCAGGAGTGTAGGAAAGGCCCTGGCCGATCCCTGAATCATTCCGTTTGCCTCCATGATCCGCGGCCCTGCCACCGCCACGTGCGGATTTTCCGACATAAACCCCAGCATACTGTCAAAAAACCCATTGCTAACAATGGTATCGGGATTAAGGATCAGGATATACGGAGCAACGGTTTCGGCCATGCACTGATTCACCGCCCGGGCAAAACCCACGTTGGTCCTATTTTTATGCACCATCACCCCGGGAAACGTTTTTTTTACGATATCGGCATTTTCCGCGGACGCGTTGTCGATTACATGAATATCTGCTTTGATTCCCTTTTTCAAGTGATGATGAATCGAATCAAGGCATTTCAGCAGATAATGCGTACTGTTGTAATTGACGATGATGATATCGATCCGTTTCAATTAGATTCCAGCTCCACCCGCCGCACAGGAATTCATGCCGCGATCCCCATCAACCGGTCGACCCATTGATCCGTTGTGGGAAAAGCTGAAAATCTTTTTCCACTCTTTTTTGAAAACAGATCATGCACGGAGGGATCAATCGTCAATATTGACAGTTTTTCAAAGGCATCATCCGGATCACCGTCCCTGTAATACATGCCGGCATCACCGCAGACCGAACGCGCGTAAGCGAGATCCGGAACGATAATGGGAAGGTCAAAAGCCATGGCTTCAATCAGGGGATTACCGAATGTTTCCGCCTCGGACGGAAAAAAAAGACAGCGGGCCGACCGGTAGTACGCAGCCAGGTCCGCATTGGGCAACTCTCCAAGATTGCAGATGAGGTCGCCGATGTTTTTCTCCCGGATCTCGTCTAACAGCCGGCGGGTTCCGGTGCCGGAGACAGCGGGATCGACAGTAATGAAAAATCTGATTTTTTGCCGGCGCAATTCTTTTTGGTATTGATCGGTCAGCCGTACCAGAAACGCATGCTGCTTGTGGGGATAATAACGGCTCACGTACAGCACGGCCCGGTCGTGAGCAAACGGATTTTGAACCTTGATCCCGCTTGCCGTATCGATCAGGTTGCTGACCGGATTCGCCAAAACGTGAATTTCCGCCTCGATATTGCTATAATGCTTCAACAGCATCTGCTTCATATGATGACTCTGCACAATGACCCCATGGGTTGAGCGGAGGGTCATCTTAAAAATAATTATCCGGATTTTCTCAACGAACCGGTCCCGGAACCCGGTCCGCATTTCATCACAATCATCGATTAAAAACGGATGTCGCATGAATACGATCTTTTTACCTTTTACGGGCATGGGCGCATAATTTGCAAGCACAATCACCGCCGATGCATTAAAAAACAGCGATAGCAAAGGCAATATGAACAAATCATAGGCCCCCCTGAAGAGATAACCCACGACACCCTCGTATACCGGCAATCTCAGTATCCGCAAATGCGATGTGCTTTTGCAGTCCGCAAAAAGGGCGATTTTCGGCACGATGACAACCGATTCCACCGCCGTCTGTCTCCGGGCGAGAGATGTCAGCATGAATTTGGTCACATGCGCTGGCCCGGCACCCAGTGTATTGTATGAATGAAACAGAATGCGCATCCGCTCAACGACCTTTTTTCCGGCGTACCCTGCCGCTCTTGAAAACCTTGGAGCACCGACAGAACCGGTGGCTTTTAATCTCTGAACCACCCAAAGACTTGAAACCCGGACCTCCTAAAAGTGATAATTCAAGCAATTGGTATGATTATTCGAATACAAGCGAACCAAATCCAATAATGCATTAAATTCCGTCAAATAAGGGAGTCCATTTTTTATTCTGCGACTTGCCCGATGCAAACTGTTGGCTATGGAAAAAGCAATGGCATTCTGGCAGATTAATTCTTTATCAATGCCCTTTATGCCGGCGTAATGTTCAATCATTTTCAATGTAAACCCCATCATCTTGTTGTTATCAATCGATTTTCTGACAAAATGATGGAACTCGAATCCTTGCGGGCGTTTAGCGCATCGTCCAAAATCGAACAACTTAATATCAATTATTCTGCCATCCTTATCAGTGCGTGTTGACATATTCGAAAAAGATAAATCACCATGACAGGCAATGAATACGCCTTTGGCAACAGCTCTGCCTAACGATTTAATAACATTATTAAGCATTGCAAATTCGCCAGCCCAATCAGCTGAGTATAAAGTATTTATAAAATCCATTTGCGCTTTAAGATTTTCAACTCTCAAATCATCTTCAAAGCGCAACGATTTAATGTTTTCTAAACATGACTCCAGCTCCAGTATTGTTTCGGCAACCATCGAAGCATTATAATCTGTAAAATCTGGAACAACCCCGGCACAGTCAAGATGTTCTAAAAAACAGATACTTATTGATCCATATTCAAAATAAGAAAATAATCTAGGGAAAACACTTATTGTCTTTTTGCAATTTTGCGCCATATAACGCAATACAATTCTTTCATTTTGATTTGAGGTTATTTTTTCTATAATTTTACTATTATTAATCTCATGAAGCCAGATACCGTGATTGGAGAGACCTTTTTTCACACTTGAAATTTTTATATTATCATAAACGTAACTTCCTTTTAAGAGATCATCAATAAAACAAGTCACTTTATTTTTTTTGTCCGGGAAAGTTTTTAATTGATTAAAAAGCTCATATTTCATCATATAAAGGTTAATTCTATTGCATTCATTTATAAACATAACAAAAACATCTTCAATGTATTTATTTGAGATGGAAACTGTAATGATCTTTTCTAAGAACAACTTTGATTCAAGCAGGTTATTAGACAACAAAGAAAGCTTTGCTGATCGCGCCATTAAGTCTATATTGTCCTTATGCTTGGACATGCCTATCCGAGTTAGAGATTTAGCTGCATCATACTCCTGTTTACATATTAAATAATCAACCAGAATAATATATGTATCTACTAATTCTCGCTCATACGCATCGACAGCTTTTCTCCAAACCTTTACGTCCGTGAACGATTCTTCATCCCCCGCATCAATAGATTTTGGGATTAATCCCTTCAACAGCTTAAACGCTTTAAGTAAGTTTCCTCTTATTATATGATTAATTGCATATTCAGTTACAATATCAATATTATTGCCATATAGCGTCATTCCTTTTTGAAGGACTTCTTCAGCGCCGGTAAAGTCATTTAGGTGACGCTTTATAATCGCAAGCCTGCAATAAACATAATATGGCGCTTTTGCAGTACATTTGTCATAAATATACTGCCAGGACCGTTCTGCTTCCGGCCAATCTTTCGCCATATAAGCAGTTTCTGCATAAGAAATAAGCTGATCGGTATTATTTTTATTATATCTTGATTTATTAAATGCTAAATCTGATTCAGTCCACTCAGTGAAAAACAATTTTCCGTGATTTCTACCCGTACTATCAATTAGCAAATTATTTTTAAGCGCGTTAAATGTCCAATCACCAATTAACCCTTTCTCTCTAACGGTAAGTTCCTTACTCATATATGACGAAATTTCATTTTTTTTACGCGCGGCATTCCAAATACGAAGATCACTTAGTTTTCCATCAAGAGTTCTACCCTGCATAGGACTTGCCATTACCAATATTGAAAATTTTGTATTTATTGCTTCTGAGTGATTTGACCAATCTTTTTCTCGCAACAGGATACCATTAAAATATATTTTCCCATATTCCCCAATTTTACGCACACAGGCAATATGTATCCACTCTTTTAAATTCATATCCTCTTTAGGATTCCACACTAATGGCTGTACGGCATGGATTCCGTCTCCATAATACCACTGACCAACATTTGCATCTTTAATTCGAAAACAAAATTCATTTTTTTTGCTATTATCAAATTTCGACACAATATCCGTCCAACCATGAGGCCATTCTCTTAAATAGAGCCAAAACTCAATTGTCAAATCACCTGTTATACTCAACTGATCATTATGCGGTATCTCCAGATAAGCACGTTTATCAGGATTGAAATCTAAGACGTAATTTTTCCGAAACACTGCAACCACACCCCTATCTGAACTTATTAAACCAATATTTTACTTCTCTGATAAAACCTCAAAGCAGTTTGCAGTCGGCGGCGGAATTCATCCAGGGGATCATCAACCAACCATTGCAGAACCCGAATCCGGTATTGCGGATGGATCCGGTGCAGCCGCGCCATGCATTCCGGCAACACCGCTGTTTTCACTGCGGATCCGGACCCGGTCCTCTGATGATAGATAAACGTGGCATCGTCGATCACGTGGATAAATCCCATTTTCTCAGCCCTCATACAAAAGTCGTTCTCCTCGCCGTAGCCTCTTGGAAAATTGACGGCGTCAAAGCCGCCCACGGCATCCAGCGCGGCCCGTGAAACATACAAGCAAAAACCGTTCCCGGTGGGCACTCTTGGCCGCAGCCCCATAGACATCCGTTCCACCAAACGGCCCATTTCATCGATAGACATTCCTGCGGGGATGGGATTGACCCGATTCCGGAGCGGAACCGAAAAGACGCCGGCCGCATTGGACAGGGGTGTGACCGTGGCGATCTCTGAATCGCTTGACGCACACGCCGCCAGTTTCGCCAGCCATCCTTGGGTCACCCTTGTGTCGCTATTGAGCAGCACAACGTCATCGGTTCCGGCCATCCGACACCCCTTGTTGATGGTGGCGGTATATCCCCGGTTTTCATCGTTGAAAAATACCCGGACATGTGCCGCGTCCCGGGCGAATGCCGACAGCAAGGGACGGATGCGCGGATCCGTGCTGGCATCATCGATGATCAATAACCGGTACGGAACGGCGGTCCACCGGATCACGCTTTCCAGGCAATCCTTTACCGCGTCATGGGCATTGTGGACCGGCACAATCACGGTGATCCGGGGATCGCCGGTCCTTGCGCGAATTTTCCCCGGCAATGCCGATGGTTCCGAGAAAGCTCCCGGCACGGCATGGGCCCCGCAATGGTTTGCCCCGATGCCTGGATATCGCCACAGGTGATACCATAGCAGTATCCGGTTGGCAAGATCATCCCCTTTGGGCCCAAAGGCCCGGATTATCCATTCCCGCCCGAAGCCACCGATGATATGGCGCAAGCACGCCAACTCCAAACCCGGTTTCATGAATGCCATGATGCTTTTTACTTTCCCGCCGCCTGCCGGAAAGAACGATTGAAAATAACCGTACCCGGCTCAAAACAGCCGGTACCGGGAGGAAATTACCGTCAAAAACGATCTCCTTTGGCCGGAAACAACCCTCCGTCGCCCGGCCGGCTCCGGTATGCGGATACGGCTTCCTTTGTGGGTCCGTCGAACAGGACTCTGCCTCTGTGCAGCACCAGTGCCCTTGTGCAGATTTTTTGAATGAACTTCATATTGTGGCTGACGATCACCACCGCCTTTGCATCCCGGATCATCTCCTGAATCCTGGCTCCTGCCTTTTCGTAAAAAGCCGCGTCCCCGGCATTTAAGGCCTCATCCACAATAAAAACATCCGGCTGGATGATGGAAACGATGCTGAACCCCAGGCGAGCCCGCATGCCTGCGGAATAATGCTTGACGGGCTGATGGATGAATTTCGGGGAGATCCCGGAAAACCCGATAATATCGGCATACAGCACGTCGATCTGCTTTTGGGTCAGGCCCAGCATCATGCCGTTTAAATAAATATTGTCTCTGCCGGAAAGCTCGGTCTGGAAACCGGCACCGAAGGTCAGCAGCGCGGTGATCCGACCATTGATCCGGACATGGCCGGCAGCCGGTCTCAAAATTCCACACAGCGCGCGGCAAAGCGTAGTTTTTCCGGCTGCGTTGGGGCCGATGACCCCCAGAATCTCGCCTTCCATGAGCGTAAAACCGACATCTTTCAGAGCCCACAGCTCATTTTTACGGAATCTTCCCGTCGCAGGATATGGTTGCGCGCCTTCCAACTTTGCGGCACCGGCTTTGTCAAGGGGATAACGGATGCCGAGACCTTCCACCCGGACCATTTCGGCTTCACCAATGGAAACGGTGGTGGCAGGCAATTGGATCAATCGCCTCTTTTTCGGCAAAACACCGTGATGGTCCAGATATCGTGCGGCTATGTCTCCAGGCGCACCATGATCACGGATATGTCCCTTTTCCATCCATATGGCCCTGCTGCAGTATTTTTCAACAAAATCGAGATTATGCGTCACCACAACCACCAGCTTCGCTCTGAGGATCAATTCCTGGAGTTTCCCGCCGGCTTTGTCGGAAAATGATAGGTCTCCGGTACTTAAAGCCTCGTCTAAGACGAGAATGTCGGGAGTCATCATGGCGCCGATGGAAAATCCAAGCCGGGATCGCATGCCGCTGGAATATCGCTTGAGGGGCTGATCGATGAAATTGCCAAGCCCTGTGAATTCAATGATCCCACCGACCATGGATGCCAGCTCCCGCTTTTTAAACCCCAGCATCATGCCGTTTAAAAAAATGTTTTCACGGCCGGTCAGGTCCCGCCGGAACCCGGTGCCCAGGGAAAATAACGCCGAAACCGTACCCGACACATGAGCATGGCCTTCATCGGGCCGCAGCAATCCCGAAATTACACGACAAAGCGTGGTTTTTCCGGCCCCGTTTGATCCGATGATTCCGATAATCTCTCCGGGATCACAGGATAGATCGACACCCCGAAGGGCCCATAGGTCTTCGGTGATCCGGCGGCCCAGCAGGGTATCCATGACCCGCGTTTTCATGGCCTCCCGGCGGCTGCCGACGCGGTATCTGACGCCAACGTCACTAAAAATGATGATTTTTCCGTCCGATTTCGCAGAAACAACGCCATCGGACGGAAAAACGAGCGGGGATTCGGTCAGGATAAATCGGTCCATGTCTGTAATTAAAGCGCTTTGATGATTCTATGCTCAAAAAAATGATAAATATTGACCATGAGCAGGACCACGACCGTAGAAAAGACCCCGATGATCACCAGCGGCCACATATCAGGGGCTACGTTGTCGATGATGATCGACCGGTAGGCCGTCAGCAGACAGGTCAGGGGATTCATGTTGATCAGCCAGGATATGCTCTCCGGAATCATGCGTGCATACCAGATGACTGGCGATCCGTAAAACCAGAGCCGAAGAAAATGCCGGGTCAGCATTTCCATGTCCCGGACGAACACGCTCAAGTAAGCCGCGATCAGGGCAATGGCCAATATAAGCGACAGTTGAACGCCGATGACCAGCGGCAGCCAGATCATGGCCATCCCGGGGTTGACCCGGAAAAACAAAAGACTTGCCGCTACAACGACAAGCCCGAACCCGAAATTGATCATCTGACTTAAAACCGTGCAAAGTGGAAAAGTGGCCTTGGGCAGATAGACCTGGGTGATGATGGCCGACTGGGAGATGATGGAACGGACGGCGGTGGTCACCGAAGACGACATCCACCGCCAGACGATCAGACCGATGGCCAGATAAATCCCATAATCCACGCCCCTTGCCCGCTGGAACACCACCACCACTACAAAATAATAGATCACGATCTGCAGGGCCGGGTCCAGCAGCCACCAGAAAAATCCGAGATAGGTGTTCTTGTGCTGGGATTTCAGGCCGGACAGCACCAGGTATTTAATAAGATCCGTCCGTTTGAAAAGTTCATTAAGATAAGTTTTCATGGGTTATGGATCATCCCCAAAGGTCGGTTATGCCGGCAGCCGGCGAGTCATCACCGCGTACATGATTTCCCGCCAGAGCCGATGACGCGCTGAAAAAAGAAAGCAAGCCTTTAATTCCTGCTAACCCAGCACCGTATCCACGACTTGTTCCGCCACCATGGACAATAACATTTATTCTCGAGTTTTCCGTTAATCCTTATCGGACAGGCACGCGCGTGCGTACCTTTTCTTTATTTTTAATATCGGCCTTTCCATGCCATAATAGGATATGGTTGCAATTATAAAAGTTATCCCAATACCCGCGGTCATTATTACATTAAGATTAAATCCCAAGGCGCGCATCAATCTGAATACCGGATAATGCCATAAATATAAACCATATGATATTGAACCCGTCCAAACAAGCCATCTCATGGACAAAAACTTTCTCATCATTGTTTTTTGGCCGAACATGGCGTCAAGAATTAGTACAACGGCGAGGATTTCAACCATAATATATCCGAAAGCGAACATTACAGGATTTTTCCAATAACAAACAATTGAAAAGATAAAAAGGCAAATCATGGAAACAGGCGCAATTATGGTGAGTATTTTTTTTAACGTCATCCTAAAATTATCTTTGAAATATCCAGAACCAACCAATATGCCGATAAAGCAACCGAGCATCAATCCGTCCGCTCTGACATCCAAACCATTATAAAGCCGTTCCGGCGAGGTATCGTTGTACAACAGATACAGCCTGAAAAACCAGGAAAACATCGCGATTAAAATGGTTATCATCGCGATATGACTTCTTTTTATCGATTTATTAAGGAGAAATATTAAAAAGACAGGCCAAATAAGATAAAATTGTTCCTCAATTGAAAGCGACCAGGTGTGTCCCAGAAAATCAGGGGGATGGATGGCAAACGCGCGCGCCCAGTTGGAAAGATAAAAAAGAGCAATCAGGGCATCTACGTAATTTGATTTTAATTTTTCCGAATCTAATACTAATGTGCTTACGATGCAATAAACGATTAAAAGACAAACTAAAGCCGGTCCAAGACGCAACACGCGCCGGATATAAAAATTCCGTAAGCTTATTCTCCCCCGCCCGTCGAATTCCAATATGAGTAATAGGGTAATTAAAAATCCGCTTAAAACAAAAAAAATATCGACTCCAATAAATCCCCCCCTCATGAAAGGAAAGCCGGCGTGAAAAATCATCACCCACAAAATCGAGATTCCACGCAACCCATCCAGCTCAGGGGTATAGTTGAATTTAATATGATCGCGGATGGCTATATCCTCTACGGGTACCGACTGCCTCATCTTTGCATCTTGTATTCAATATCTTTTTTGCGTATCGCGCACGACCCTACATCATCTGCCGTAAATGGTTTAAAACCATTTCCACCCGCTGCTGCCAGGAATTGGCCTCCAGGCACTTGCAGAGATCGCCGGAGATCCCTTTTTTCTCTTTTGACAGCGCCTCTTCCACCTGTTTCATGAAATCATCATGCGACGACGCCACCGTCACATGGGCACGCAGGTCATCGAGGTTCTGGATTTCCGTTGTCACCACCGGCACGCCCAGGGAACAATAGACATAGAGTTTCAAGGGATTCATGGATTGCGTCTTGGCCGAATCCACATGGGGAAGGATGGCGACGTCACATACGCTGATCCATGCCCGGACCTCGGGATAGGGAACGACCCCGAAAAAATGAATGTTGGGGATGGCATCCAATTCCATGATTTCCGGGTTAGCGTGGGTGGAGCCGATCAGACAAACCCGCCAGTCGGGCCGTTTCTCCGCCATATACCGGATCAGGCCCGTATCGATCTTTCCTTTTTCCAGATTGCCCACATACACAAGCTTCGGACCGCCTAAAGCAGCAAACCGTTGGAATGCCTCGTCTGACGGCACTTCAGGCGGCGGCGTCACCTCGCATCCGTTGGGCACCAGCCGGATATCCGGATGGTATTTCGATAGGGCGGCCCTGACCGTCTCACAATTCGCCAACGCCAGATCAGCCGATTTCAGCACCTCTCGATAGTGGAGCGTCAACTGTAGGCGTTTTACCTCAGACAGATCCGGCCAGGTCCGGTGATCATCCACCAGGTCCGCCACCTTAATCCTGGGCTGAAAATGACGGATCAGCTTGGGAATATGCGGATTATACGGGTAAAACCAGAAAACCGCCTTCTTTGGATCGATGCCGTACGCTGCCAGACGTTCGGCGATAAACGCCTCAAACCCGGACTCCTCGGGGTATCGCCAGATCTGTTTGTCGCGATCGGCCGCGCCGGTGCTGTATATAAAGGTATGAAAGCTGACCTTTTCCGTATCCCGCAGGCCCCAGTTGCGCAGCAGGGTTTCCCGGTAGATCATACGGTCATGGCTGATGCTGTTTCCGACGGCCTTTTCCCGAAGCGCCTCGATGCTGATGGGCATGTCGAACACGGCGATGTTGCCGATATCTTCCCGCAGGGCCAGGTACTTGATGAACATGTCGGAGCGCCGGCCGTAGAGGCCGGTATCGTTCTGTTTCCAGAACAGAACGATATCGGTTGCGCCGCTTTTGATGATGGGCCGGGAGCCGGATTCCCGCTCCGGCAGGTTCCGCTGAACCTCCGCAAACACCAGGGTGTCTTCGGCAAGAGGACGGGGCTTTTCCAAAGCACTCAAGAGTGGATCCAGCAGCGTATCTGTGATGGCCGCGTAACTGTATTGCTGTAAAAACAGGTCCCGCCGCTCGAGTTGTTTGCGCCGGTATATGTCTGCCTCGGAAAGCATGCGGTCAATGGATTCGGCCAGATGATCCGGGGTTACCGGAACCACCGCGCCGGAACGGACCAGGGGGGCCAGGGGCCCGGTCTCCGTTGCCAGCACCGGAATTCCCATGGCCAGGGCGTCGATAACCTTTGCCGGCAATTGATACCGTGAAATCTCGCTTTCCGGGTCCTGGATCAGGCAGATAAGATCCGCGATCATCAGGTTTTCGGCAAGCCGGTCAAAAGGCTGGTCCGGCAGCATGATGAGGCTGTCTCCCCCTTTTAATCGCAGAGCCTGGTCATATGCCCGGTCCGGCGGGGTCCCGATGACGCATAATTTATAGCGGGGATTGTTGCAGGCCTTTACCGCTTCTAAAACCTCGGTCACCCCCTTGTGGGGCCGGGGGGTTCCCAGAAACAGGACGACTTTGTCGTCTACGTCGATGCCCAGTTCCCCGCGGCGTGTTTGACGATCATATAATGACGGATCAAACCGGGCTTCGTCACGGGCATGGGGCACCATGATCCCACCGAATTTTTCAGCCAGGGCCGGGTTGGACACAAACCATCCGTCGGCTGTTGCGATGAGGTTCTCGGCAAACCGGGTCCAGGTCTCACCAAAGGGGAGATTGAGATCCCCAAAACTTTGATTCCGGATCTCCGCCAGGGAAACCCGGGACCGCTCCTTGAAAAACGAAAGCTCATAATCGTCGATATCGATAAACAGGGGCCGGTTCAAAAAAGCCTTCATCATCAGTCCCATCTGCACGGAGGGCAACCGGGGCTTGCACGCGATGACGATATCGGCTTCGATGCGGGGCGCGGTTTTTTCCAGGATGCGCAGAAACGCGGGAAAATCATCGCCCGGCAGGGGAAGCACCGTGATCCGGGCGTCTCCCAGCGGCGCCCAGACCCGGGTATTGTATCGTTTAAACATGGGTCCTACGAGCAGCACATGAAAATACTTAGACAGAGCTTCTGCCAGCAGGTAGGCCCGACCCAGAGGATTGTGGCCCGCATCCCAGGCGATCACAGCCACGGTCAGGTTGTAGCGCCGCCGGGCATACGTCGTTGAGGCAACCGGGAGCCGCGTGTCTCCGGCGGGCTGCGGCCCCGGCATCATGGTCTGTTCATAGGTTTTGAAAAACTCGTACTGGTTGAGAATGCGCCGGATATGGTCTACGGCCGTTGTCCTATTTTTACGCAATGCCGACAGCGTGGCCAGACCAACAAGGGCATTTCCCACGATCCAGCGGTTTGCGTTGATCAGAGCGTTGAACTGTTCCTGTATCTGGGCCATCCACCGGGAAAGCTGATCCTTTTCCTTTTTGAGACGATCCCTGGCCTGTCCCAAGGTCTTGACCTGCTGTTCCCGGGATTGGACCTGCTGATTGAGGGCATTGATTTTCTTCAGCCGTTCCAGGAGCTCCTTTTGAGACGCATCATTCTCATCGCACCGTTTCTGTTCAAGTGCAACAAATTTCAGTCGGCTCTCTTCGATTTGCGCCTTGAACCGATCCGCATCGGCTCGGGCTTTGGCTTCCAGGACTTCCAATGCCTTTTCCCCGGCCTCTATGGTCAGCTCCAGTTTGCGGCAGGCCTGCTGGTGGGCTTCGGTCTCCCGGCGGCGGGTGCTTTCCAGATCCCTGATTTTCCTGCTGTTTTCTTCGATGGCGATGGCTTGTTTGACGCGGGTTTTTTCCAGGCCTGCCACCAGTTCCCGGATGGTTTCCGGCAAGGCCAGTTCCCGGATGAAACGATCGAATTCCGGATGAAGTGTCCGCATATCCGAGGGAAAAAGGATGCCCAGACCGTGAAACATCCCGATTGTCACCAATTCCAGCGTCAGTGGCGACTCCCGCATGAAATCCTCCACTGCGGTCAAGACCCCATTTCGGATATTGTGGGCGTAGCGGGCGTTGCACAGGTGCGGATTCAGCCCGCCCTCCTCCGCCAGGTCGATGCTGTCCGGATCGATCCCTTTGCGGGCATAGGCCATGCGCCAGGCTTCCGGGATGGTTTCCGGATCGTAGTACATGTCCCGCCGGGCGTAGGGCCAGGCAACATCATGAATGAAGATCAGCGGAAAGACGTCATGATCCGATTTCTCAATCAGCTTGAGTTCATGATAGACCGTGTACCAGTTGTGATCTCCATCGATGAGCACGGCGTCCATGCGGCTGATCATGGGAAGGGCGCTAAGACTCATCCCCTTGTAAAAGACAAAGGCATCGCCGTATTCGGCCGCAAAATCCTCGGGATCGAACTTGGGAAAGGGATCGATGATGTGGGCCCGTTCCCCAAAACGGCGGCACCAGGTCAGTAGATTGCGGGTGTTGTCTCCGTAATCTGCCCCGACCTCCACGATCTCGCGAGGCTTTAAGATCTCAAAAAGGGGTTGGATAATGCTCTGCCAGAATGGATGCATGTCATGGCCGCTGCAATTGATGGTTATTCTATATTTCCGAAAATAATTCCGATAAACGCGATCGCGATTAATCTGGATCGCTGATTATGAAAAAGTATGCCGTTCATAAAATCCTTCATCAAACAAATATTTGAGTTTCTGGTAAATTGATTCCTCGGCTGCGGGGGTTAAATATTTAGAATAGTCATCATGGGCTGAAGCGTTAATATGTGGAAATGGGACGGAGGCAAAACCGAAATCACGAGATAGCGCATCAAAATCTTCCTGAAGATGTTCAAACCGAATTATCCTGAGGTTTGCTGGCCGGCTCCCGTTTATGGTCATCCATTTCTCAATGGACGTGAACCCCACTTTCACCGCATAATCCTCAAAATTATTTTTTATGGCGATTTTGAAATTTTCTCTAAAATAATTTTGATGATATGTTTTTCGCATGAAAAAATAATTCGATACCATCAGGTCATACGGATTTCGAATAGCGACAATTATTGCCTTGAAATCCTTAAGTTTCTTTTTAAAACCGCCCAGTATTTCTTGTGCTGCGGATAAATTTTCATGGCCATGACCTTCTATAATCGTCAATCCATCCGGATTAATTTTTGATTTATTATAAATCGTCAGTATCTGATTCTCATTGGAACTCTCAAAAGAATTAAACTCCTTAAATATACCTTCTATCCGATCTAACGATTTTACTTTACTGCTACGGAAAAAACATTGTGATATGAACCCTACAACGAAATCGCCTAATCGCCAGCGGTATGAGGCCAACAGCTTTTCGATTTCAAGATCCAGATCTTTTATCCATTTTGAATATAAATTATTATGAGCGAAACCTATTGCCGATATTTGGCGCATAATATGATTTTTCTGTCCCTGTGATACGATACAGGTCAGGGGTCTTCCCAAGGTTTCCAGAAACGCTAATGTCAACGACTTTCCCGCGGTTTTCGGTAAATGTAAAAACAATAAATCGTTTGTCCAGAGCACCAATGCCTCCGGCTTTAAACATTTTAAATTAAAAAAATAAGATGCAATGATTTAAATCCAAGCGACAGCAAAGCATAATGCAAACTCGTCGTCCCGGTCTTATTTAAAGAAGCAGAATAATCATTTCCACCTGTCCAAAATTACGGATGCAGTACAAGAATCCGTTAGAAATTTTCATGCTCCGCAAGATCGTGTTATGGTTCGAGTGCGGCACGGCGATCGGGTTTTTTGGAATCGAAGGTCAGATTGTATTGAATGCCTTGCCAGGCGGTTTCAAAACCAATTCTTTCCAGTTGCCGCAGGATATCCATGCCGAAATCCATGTATACCAGGCTTCCGTTTTTGTCTACCGGGGATCCGTGATAGACGGGCTCTTTTATATGAATATCCTGAACCCCATCGACATTGACACGGTATTGCGTTTCTTCCGGAAGGGGCCAAGTCATGGGAACCGTGAAAATATGACGCCCCCCGGGTTTCAAGACTCTATAAACTTCTCCAAATGCCGTAAATGGCTTGCGTATATGCTCAAAAATATCTGAAGTTATAATTAAATCAAAAAAATCGTCTCCAAATGTCAGCGCTTCCAGATTCTCGCACCGGACCCCATTGAAATATTCTCCGGGACGAACATCAGCCCAGTAATAAGACTGGTGATAGCCTTTTAGATTTTTGATATATTTACGAAAAGGACCAATAATGCCGGGCTCGTAAATGCATAAGTCCCGGAAATCCGGATTTCCGACCAGTTCTACAAATGTTGTAATTGATGGATTATTGAATATATTCAATATAATAAATGCTTGATGTCGATAGCGCAGCGTAGCCTTGCATTTTGGGCAGGGATATCCTTCTCGAATACTTTTATGGGATCTCAGGAAAATACCCGAATGTCCGCAAATACTGCATTTGCCCTGCCAACAGTCTTCGGTTTGTTTTTTATCCGCCAGCTCTTGTCGGGGTTTTATTAAATTATAGAAAAAATTCTGCATGTTCGGATTATTTCTCTTTTACGATTCCCGTTCATAATAGCCTTGATCAAAGAGATATTTCATCTTTTGGTAAATGGCTTCCTCTGCCGCAGGGGTTAAATACGCCAAGCAGTGATCATGCGACGACGGGTTGATATGCGGCATGGTAATGGATGCAAAGCTGAATTCATTGGCCAGGGCGTCGAAATCCTCCTGAAGATGTTCAAACCGTATGATTCTCAGATTTTCAGGCCGACTTCCATTAATGGTCATCCAGTTTTCAATCGGCTCAAACACCACTTTCGCCGTATACGCTTCAAAATCGTTCTCCATTGCGATCTTGAAATTTTCCCTGTCCCGGTTGTGTTTAAATGTTTTTCTCATGAAAAAATAATTCGACACCATCTGGTCATAGGGGTTGCGGATGCCGAGGATGATCGCCTTAAACGATTCGAGAATTTTATTGTATTGGGCCAGTCGTTTCCGCGCGGCCCTCATGTTTTCATGAGCCCATCCCCCGATGATGGTCAGGTCGGTGTGATCGCAGTCGGCCAGTTCACGCACCTGCCCTTTTGAAACCACGCAGGTCATGGGCCGGCCCAGGGTCCGCACCAGGGCCCGGGTCAGGGACTTGCCGGCGGTTTTGGGAAAATGGAGAAACAAAAAATCATCCGTCCAGAGCATCATCGACTCCTGAAAAATATTCAATAGCTGTATTTGATAAAATATATTATCATACCGCAATTAATTGGAAACAGCCATAATTTTTAAACGGCTGAACATGCTGAAAAACGGAGTGGTCCGACAAGATAACGGGGAATACGCGGGTATTGCGGGAGCCCGGCAGAATTCGCCGGCCGGATAGGCCGCCCCACGTGAAGAGGGCTGCGGCGCATCCGGGATTTATCTAATCCAACCCAAAAACTTCGTATTTCAGTTGAACAGGTTTTTACGATCAATCCATGGGAGAAGAAACAGCGTCCCCTTCTTTCTCCATTATCCAATACCAATCGCCGTCTTCCCGGATCCATTTCTGGGTTTCGGTCTGATCCTTAAATACGAAAGTCCCCATGCCCCAATCAAATTTAACCATGACGTCGGCCATATTCCCCGACGGATCGATGGCAAGAGATTCAAACTGGTAGTTGGAGAATTGGATTTTCCGTTTCAGGTCTAGAAAATCCGGCTTCGTTATCTGCTTTCGGTATGATGAATCCAAAAGGTCATAAACCCTCCCCCAGTCATCCGCCGCTTTTGCGTTCATCAACTGTTCCACTCGCTGCCGCAGCGCCTCTTCCGGCGATTTAAGGGGCATGACGGCACACGCCTGAATGCAAAACGATACCATCACCACCGCGAACCATGCCCATGACCGACGACTCTGTAATGCTTTTTTCATGTTTTCTCCTGTTGGTTTCTTATTTTTTGACGTTTTTTGAAGCCCTTCACCCAAACATCATCGCTCCTCTTTCGCGGCTCCTGCGCCCTGTTCTTGCCTGTGTTTCCTATTCCAATGGAATGATTTCTTGCCTTTTGCGCTACATATTGGCGCCGCTAAGGGATTTCATATTGCCGATCTTACGGTTTCCCGTGTTGCCGTACAGATATAACCCGCCGATGGGCGCACCGACCGGGTCCTGGGCGGAAAAGGTCATAAAGGCGATGTCTTCCGCTGCCGCCCCGAACCGGGAACGTATCGTAAAAACGTCGTAGGCGCCGGGTTTAAGGGTCAAGGTCTGGGTGTCGGCGGCCATCCCTCCCTCCCCGTCATGGGGAATCAACACAATTTCAACCGGATATGAATTCGGGTTCAACAAGCACACCCCCGTCCACCATCGGCCGCCTTCATAGGCATGATGGGCCAGCACCAGCTCATCCTTGAAAGCCGTATCGTCCATCAGCGGATACATGGCCTCATCCCCGCCTTTGGGTGGGGAAAACATGTAATACCCGGCAATCGGTTTTGTTCCGGTAATGACCAGAATGGAGCGGTAAAGGGGATCACCCTCTGTTTTGCCGAAATCCGACAGATCGATTTTCCTTTTTTCAAAGGGATCCAGATCAATCTCCATGTCCCATCGGGTCTTGTTGCCGGCAAGGGCCGGGTGGATCGTGATCCGGTTGACTCTGTCATTGGGATTGATCACCGTCAGCCAGGTGCGCCATCGACCGGTAGGCGGCGGCACATGGGGAACGATTTTTCTGCCGGATGTCACCGGCAGCGCAAACAGGGTTTCCATGGTGCTGCGGGTACCCATCCGGTTTTCAATATACTGGTAGCCTGACAAAGGCCGTTCATTGGTGGAAACGATCTCAATCCACCCGTTGTCCGGCGCCGGGTAAAATGGATCTATCCCGGGCTGGACGGAAAGTACGCCGCCGGCGGGAAGCTGCTCCACGGCCTCTTTCCGTAAGGCCCCGGCCGAGGAATAAAGCCTTATGCGCAGACTTGTATTGAAAAAGGCCTCATTTTTGATCGCACCCCTCATAAACCGCTCGCCGGACATGTCCACATAGTAGATATCCGGGATGATCATGTGGGCGGCTCCGGTCTCGTGACGGCCGAATCCGGCCATGGCCTGTCCGTCAAAGGCAAAAAGATTGACCATCTCCACCGGGCGACGGGATACCAGCATGATGGAACTGGTGGTGCCGTATTCATGCTGCCGCCACGGCAAATCATCAAAGAACAACATCCGCTTTTCCCCCGGCGCCAGATCATGTGGCCCGAAAACCGTGTGCAGGGGCCTGCCGTCACCTTTCCCTGTCACCAGCATGACATCCTCGGCCGCCTCATCCCCCGCGTTGGACAACGCAAAGCCGGACCATTGCCCTCCCTTTGGGATATAGGGAACCGGCCGGCGCCAGGCGGTTCGCAGGTCCAGGGTCAGCGTGTAAATGTTGGGATCGCTGCGGTAATCGGCCTGGGTCAGTAAAATACGATACGGCGGATCCTGCATCAGTACACGGTAAATCATGGACGCATTGGCGGGCAGGGACTGGGAAACCACCTCATTATCCGACCCGTCTAATATTTTGACGGCCATGTTCTTCCTGCTGCCGTCTTCCTTTTTAATAATCACCAGGAATTCATCGCCGGGAAGGCCGTCAATGCGGTACTGGTCCTCGTTTAGCAATACCAGGTTATAAGTCCCGGGATCAATGGCTACCATACCATTGCCCGGGATTTCGAGAAAATCATCGGCGGCCCGGGCCATGCGGCGGACCTCGGCGCAATTCAGATACGGGCACTGGGGCATGGAGCTGATGGGAAAAGACAGGATGTCCGGATGATCGCTAATACTGTTTCCGGTCCACTGGCCGCCGATGATGTTTCCCCCGGCGTCCAAGGATAGACTGTACGTGTATATCTTCTGCTGCCTCTGGGTTCCCATATAGTCGGGATGCACGTTGTCATCCGCGTAGGAGATAACAACGGTCACGGATTCGGTCATGCCGGCCCGGACGGTCTCCATGTCAAAGGCGTAGATGGGAAAATACCAGACTTCACCACCCGGATCCAGGTCGGCCATAAACGCCTTTTTCTGCCGGCCGATATATTCCAGAAGCCAGTAATGGAGGTTGACCGGATCCTTGCCGTTATGCGTGATCTCGGCCAGCACAAAATCATGGCAAAGGGTCAGAAGTCCTTTTTTATCGCCCACCCGCAAAACCATATTCTTTTCGGATGAAGGCAGAATCTCATAAGCGTCTAAAATGGCGGCCCGTGAAAAATAGGGGCACAGGCCATACCACCTCAGGGCGTTGGGATCATAATAACGGTCCATATACCAGGTAATCAGGGGACCGGAGGTGGTTCCCTCGGTGAGTATCAGATATTTTTCCAAAGGCGCCGGGTGTCCCCGGTAACCGATCCCGGTGGCCAGCCCCCCCTGGCGCTCGGGCCACCACCAGCCGGACCAGGGAACCGGATCGGCCTGGACCGCATAACCGGGAAGCATAAAGACAAAATGCATCAGCAGCATGGCCGAAACAAACATCCGCGCGGCCCCAGATAAAATCCGGCTTACCAAATTGTCAGCATAGGGAAACATCAGATCAAAAAACTCCAATAAAAGGGGAATTACGGCAAACGCCAGGATCGACGGTGGGGGGTTTCTTCATAACGCCACCAGGTTTCTCCGGGAACCCAGAGCTGCCGGACCACATGTTCGCCGTTGCGCAGGCGGGTCACCTGGATCATGCGAAGCGTTTCCACATCCCCCGCGGACGCCCTGATCCATCCTTGATCCCGGGCATCCGTAAGCGAAACGGAAATGCAATCCACCTGAAATTTTTCAATAAACGTTCTTTCTCCTGCCTGACGGCGGATCTCAATCATTTCAAGCTCGGTATCGCCGCAAGCCGCGGCGACGGGCAGAATATCGCAGGGCACGGAAAAACCGGTAAAAAGCGTCATGCCGCCGGCGGAAAGGGCATGGCGAAACGGCGTGCCGTCGGCAAGGTAAAGAACGGCGCCGGCGCCCGCACGTACGAGGCGGCAGACCGGATCCCCGGTTTCCGGGCGGTAAAACCCGAGGCAAGAAGATCCGTCTTCGCCGGTTTCCGGCACGATGTTCCAGAAAACGCCGGCGGCTTCCCCGGATCTGCTGCCGGAAACAGCGGATTCGGAAACAACGGTGATGGGCTGTTTCAAATGATAGGGGAGGGGTGCCGGTATTTCACCATACGCCGGAACTTGTGCAAAAAAGAGGATGCTTATCGCTGCTGCCCAGATAATGAGTCGCATGTTTTTTACCCGCGGATTGAAAATAGACGATAATAATTTCATGACAGAGAAACGAATACGGGGAAAGAAGAAACCTTCCTCCTTTCCCCGTATTATACTACAGTTCGTGGCGGGATTTTTTCCAATCATGCCTGCCGCATGATGCCGGGCAGGCATGATTCTCTCATTTATTTAACCCACGCACAGTCGTATTCATGTTAGTCGTTCAGCGGCATCCCGAAATAACCCATGCTCTCGCCGCCCGTCTTGCCCATCATGGCAAAGACGAACACCTTGGAATTGGCGAACTTGGCGACGACATAGTACCGGCCGTTGCCGGGGGTGCCGTCAACGGACGTCAGCGTGTTCCATGCCAGCCCATACAGAGCGACATGGTTCAAGGCGACGATGTCGTTGGCCGGCACGATGATGGGATCGACGAGCGCGAATGAATCGCCGTCGTCTTCATACAGGTACAGCATGACGCTCGCATCCGTGGTTCCCGCGTTGGTTAAGGCAAGGCCTGCCCACCAGCCGGAATCGGCCGCCGTGAAATAGGGGGCGATCACTTCATTTTCAGAAACCTCATCTTCGCAGCAGAGCTCGCCGATGTAGATCAGGCAGCAGCAGTCCGCGTCACCGCAGATGGAGGTGAGTTCACGATCGATGCAGATCTTCACGTAGACTCCCCAACCCTTCATGACCCGGGCGGGATCCACGCGCAGCCAGGGAATGTCGATCCACAGGGTGGATTTTCCGGCATCCGTCAGCGTGAAACCGTTGTTGTTGCCTTCCACCGGCTCGATCCGGACGACGCGGTTTTTGTCGGAAATGCTGCAGCTGTTGCCGGAATTGACCGCTCCCGAGTTTCCATTGGCCAGCAGGTAGTTATAATCTCCCGTGAAAGAGCTATCCGGTGTGCAATCGGTGTCGGCGCAGACATCGGCCTGGTTCTTCTTCGCCTCGACGAGGATGCCCGTGGTGCCCACATTTTCGGCCCAGTAAACGCCGTTGTCGCCTATCACCGGGGTGCCCGTGCCTTTGTCCACCATGATTTCCATGGACACATAGATGGTGTCGCCGACTTTGAGATCCGGATAGCAGTCGCACAGTTCGAAAATCGCGCGGTGAATCGAGGTCGGTTTCGGTCCCGCCGACTCACAGTACGAAGGTCCACAGTAGTCCGAGTCCGAGTAATCGGAAACTTCACAACCGCCCCAGCCTTGGGTGCTGCATCGACCAAAATCCTCGTAGTCAAACGGACAGCAGCAGTCCTGGGTTCCCTCGCAGCCACGATTGATGTGGCCCGGGTCGTCGCCTTCGCACTGGGCGCAGTAGTCGGCGGACGCCATCCCGGCGAATCCGAATACCAGCAGACAGGCCGCCATGATTGAAATCAGTTTCTTCATTTGTTTTTCCTCCACTTTTGTTGTTTTGGTTTATTTTACAGGTTATTGGTTGTTTGATGTTTCTTGCCGTTAAATACCTTTGCTGCTTTGCCATAGTCAATTCAAATTCCATGCCAATTTTTCGCGTCCGCCTGGGCGACGCTTTTTCTACCACCCCCCCTTAAAAATCCGTCATTGAATTTGTTGTGCCATGTTTATTGTTGCGGTTTCGTTATTATAAAAAAGAAATTTATTACTGATACCACCAATTCAAATGCATGTCAACCCTGAATCTGACCGGGAAACGGCACAAGGACGACGCCGATATTCTATTCGTTAATGACTTCCTCTTCACTTCCCGCCGGAGAATCTTCAATAAAAGGAACGGCCACGGGCAACCACGCATTGCGGGCCTCGCCCACGTCGATCCGCCGGACCCATTCCGCTGTTTCCGGGTCCACGGAAACCCGATACCGCCCCGGCGCCAGCCGGATCCCGTAGCCGCCGGCCGGGTTGCTGACCACATCCATGGTTTTTCCGCCGGATCCGCTCATTTTCACCGTGATCCCCACTCCGGCGCGTTCCTCTCCGATATCATAGATGCCGTTGCCGTTGCGGTCCGCATAGACCACGCCCGTCAGCGCGGAATCCGCGTACTCGGGCAGGACCCCGAAATCCGCGACCATAATATGCAGGTTCTCCCCGCAGACCCATCCGTAATCCGGCTGGGTGCCGGCCAGGATCCGTATTCCGGCATCCGCCGCCTGAACGGAAAACAGGTACTGTTCCCGCTGGCTCGGATCTTCCCGGAATGCCCGCGCCACCAGTTGCCTGAATAGCCATTCAACGGTTTCCGCCGGTGATATCTGCTGTTCACACGTATTTTTCCGAACCCGGGTTTCCGCGATCCACTCCGATCGGTAATTATTTTCCCTGGCCCGCTTGTTCGCGGTGCGGCCGTCGGCTGTCTTGACGCTGAAATGATTGTTGATAAACATGTCTTGCACCAGCGCGTCCGCAGCCCGGTATAGGCTTGGATCAAACCAGAGCGGCGGCAGCCCGCCTTTTTCAAACAGCGCCGCCAGTTCCGGAAAATCCGCCTCGCCGGCGCTGATCCCGAGTCCGGCAAGGACCGGCCGGGGATTGGCCCGGGCCTGGTTGATCAGGTTGATGATCTGCAGTTCATAAATGGCGGGACTTGCGCCGAAATCACACGCGGACAAATAGACATTGCCGGAATAACCGTTGAAATTATAGATTCCGCCCCCGATGCTCGCGCCGATATCTTTTACGTCTGGGTTGAGGATGTTGCGCCTGCCGGATCCGGCCGGATCAAGCTCATCGCGGAACATGTTGGCAAATATCCGGGCCACCGCGGTTTCCGGGCTGACGAAATTATTAAAAAAAAGCAGTCCCAGGGATTCCCCCGAAAAAACCGCCGCATACCCTTCATCGTTCATCCGGTGCCAGAGGGTCCGCCCGTCGCTGGACTCATAGGCATAATACCCGTTGGCCAGCATGTCTGCGGTATGCTTTCGCGCTGATCGGAAAAGCCGAGGATCCAACGCCAGTTCCGGCATGCCGCCGGTCAGAATTTCAGACAGCTCGGGAAAATCCGCCAGTATCTTGGCCCTGTCCATGCCAAGCGCCTCGGCCGTTCCCAGCGGGTCTCTCCGGGCCGCGTTGATCAGATCCATTAGCAGCAGCGATTCGGCATCCGCTTCCATTCCGGTCGCCGGCACGGCTTCTGCCGCCCCGGCCGCGTTTCCCGGAACATAATACGCCATAACCCAGGCCAGCGCCATGCAGATGATAAAAATGATATGTTGACGTATAGATTTCATCTCAAACGACTACTGTGCAAAACCAATGCCATGTTTTTCACTTGACGTCGGCTTCTTTAGAGGCTGTTTCAAAACCGCGGATCCGGTTAAACGCAGAGCATGGTCGATAAAAAAAGCCGAATTAGATTCCGCAGACCCCCAGGTCCATCTCCGACCATGGACGGCCGACTGGCTAAATCGAACCATGGCTGGCTATTTCTAGCCAATCGCTATGCCAAATCGCCTAAAAAGCGCGAAGGAGACCACGCCGGCCGCCGGATCAGAACCGGTTTTTGATCATCAGCATCCCGGAAATGGCTTCGCCTCGGATGGTGCTGTAGGTGCCCGGCAAACGATAATCCCTGTCGGTGATGTTCCATAGAAAGAGTTCCAGATCGAGGCCGGGCATGCCCACATCCCGAAGCGTGGCTTTCATGTCTGCCAGCCATGCGCCGGAAACCGCGTCCGTGGATTCGCATCGCGGGCAGATGACCGAAATGGATGAGAAGTATCCCGCGCGCATTGACAGCGTGAGACGGTCCATGGCATCCCACTGGGCCATGATGTTGAAAATCCGTTTCGGGCCGATATCATACGCATACCGCAGGTCGGCATAATGCTCTTCAAGGGTGCCGTCCGGCCGGATGAACACGTAATCCACATAGCGGTAGGTTTCATCCGGCCCGCTGTTTCCCAGCAGGGTCAGGCTGGCGCTCAGCCGGAGGGTGTCCGTTGGCGACAGATGCCCCTCGACCTCGACGCCCCTGATTTTCTGATTGTTGGGAATCGACAGGCCCGCATAGGGATCTTCCATGATGTGATCGGAAAGACGCTTGAAGAAGCCGCACGCGCTTAAGCCGTAACGCTTTTCCGGCTGCCATGAGATTTTCAGGCTCGTGGTGCTGATCTTTTCCAGCTCCGCGTCCCCCTCCTCCAGAAGCTGCCGGGAAAAGGGGGTTCGGTAAGCGGTGCCGTAAAGCGCCTTGAATACCCATTGGGCGTATGGCGTCCACACGATCCCGGCATTATAGCTGACGCCGTCGCTGAAGGCGTCATGCGCGTCATAGCGGACACCGGCGGAAAAATCGGCCCTGCCGATCTTGTGGGTGTACTGGGAAAACAGGGACCACAGGTCGGTCTGGTAATCCTGTTTTGTGATGCCGGGCAAAAACGTCGTGTTGTCGGCCCCCAGATAATCCGGAAGATAGCTGTCCCAGATCGGGGCGTTTTCGATCCGCTTATGCCGGTAGGCCGCCCCCGTGGTCAGCACGCCTTTGCCCGAGAGAAAATCCCGGTCATAAATCAGCTCGCCGTAAGCGGTCCGTTCCTGGGGCGAAAACGAAAGATCAATCACACGGTATTCCGAATCCATGGAGGAATAATAGCCGGTGAACCGGACAGCCCCGTCGTCGCCCAAGGTCTTTCGACCATCCAGCTTGAGATAGTTGACCGGCGTCTCCCGGCGCTCCATCCAGGAAAGGGTGTTTTTTTCCTCCGACATGACATAGGACCGCGCATCATCGGCGTATCGGCCCGATACGGTCATATTCTCGCCGATGCCGGCATTCCCGATCAGTTCGAGAAACCGGGGCCTCTCCGGCCGGGCATCGCCGTATCGCATTGACGGGTCCGCCGGCAGGCCGTGATCCGTCCAGAACGAGACCACATTGGCGATCCCGTCTTCGGTTTGAATTTCCCGGCCGGACACCGACAAAAAGGCGTCCCATGCCCCGCCGTCATGGCCGGCATTCATGTAAAACCCTCGGGAATCGCCGGGCAGACCATAATGGACGCCGGTCTCAACCCCGCTGACGTCCTTTCCCGTCAGAGGCACCACGTTGACAATGCCGGCAAATGCGTCCGGGCCCCACAGCACCGAGCCGGGTCCTCGGATGATCTCGATCCGCTTGACGGATGCCAGGGACATCTCCTCATCCAATGGATGAACGGATTTGGTCATGTCGGACATGATGGGAACCGTATCATGGAGAAAAAGCACCGAATCCGGAATCCCCCGCAGATACGGCCGGGTCCCCCATTCCCTGCTGGCCATATAAAATCCCGGAGTCCGGGCCAGTGCCTGGGAAAGGGTGAATGCCCCGCCGGCGGTGATGGCATCCCGGGTGACCACATGGGCCACGGCCGGTGCCTGACGTGCGCTTTCCTCCCGCCGGGACGCGATGGACAGGACCTCCAGGTTCTCGCCCACAAACATCAGCATGGTATCGGCAGGATCTTCTTCGGCCAATGCCTTTACGGGCAAAATGACCGCTACCGCCCAGATAACCAGCACAAATCGTATGAAAAACCGGTTGCGCATATTGTCTTTTAATCCCATCGACATGAATGGGTTGCCTACGGGTTTTCTTCCACCTGCCGGACCAGGACCCGGAACTTGGCCCGGGTCAAGCCCAAAAGCCGGGCCGCGGCGGTCTGGTTGCTTCCCGTCATTTCCAGTGCCTGGCGTACCAGGTCCTTTTCAACGGCTTCTAAAGAAATCCCCTCGGGCGGAAGCCGAAACCCGTCGGTATTGCAGGTCAAAGCCGGCGCGGACCGCAAAAACGAAAGCATGTCCGCCGTGACCGCGCCCCCGGAAGGGTTCAAAATCATGACCCGCTCCATGGCATTGGCCAGTTCCCGGATATTTCCGGGCCAATGGTACGTTTGAAGGGTCCGGACGGCGCCGTCCGTGAGACCGGCATCGGTCCCGGCCCCGAGCCGTTCCAGAAAATGAACCGCCAGCGGCATGACGTCTTCAACCCGGTCACGCAACGGCGGCGATTCAATGGGAAACACATTGATCCGGTAATAGAGATCCTGGCGGAACTTCCCGGTTTCCACCAGCTTCCGCAAATCCTGGTTGGTGGCGCAGATAATCCGGACATCCAAGGGAATTTCCTGGTTGCCGCCCACGCGCTGAACCTTTTTGTCCTGAAGGGATCGCAGCAGCTTGGCCTGGGCTTCTAAGGGGAGGTCTCCGATCTCATCTAAAAAAAGGGTCCCGCCGTCGGCATACTCGAATTTTCCCTTGGTCCGCCGGTCCGCGCCGGTAAAAGCCCCCTTTTCATGGCCGAACAATTCGGATTCCACCAGGGAAGGCGATATGGCCGCGCAGTTGACCGGCACAAACCGGGCGCGGCACCGGGGAGAAGCGGAATGGATGAAACGGGCCACCACTTCCTTGCCGGTTCCGGACTCGCCGGTGATCAGGACTGCCGTATCCGAGACGGCCACCCGGCGGGCGTTTTCCATCACCGCTTTCATCTCCTCAGATACGCAGACGATCTCCCCGCCGCCGGAAATCT
>CAYZXZ010000005.1:0-24302 GCA_964481615.1 uncultured Desulfobacteraceae bacterium
ATAATTATGCTACGGTTTCCCCCAAATCATTAGGTTTGAGGTGGCCCGCCTCCCAGCGTTTGTCCAGGAAATAGAGAATCGGCACGGTCATCCGGGAAAAGAGCAAAGACGCCACTTCGCCGGCCATCAGGGAAATGGCCAGACCCTGGAAGATGGGATCGAAAAGGATCACGGACGCGGCAACCACCACGGCGGCGGCCGTGAGCATCATGGGTCTAAACCGCACGGCCCCGGCATCGATCACGGCCTTGTCTAAGGGTATGCCCTCGGCTACGCGCAGCTCGATGAAATCCACCAGGATGATGGAGTTTCGCACCACGATTCCGGCCCCGGCGATAAACCCGATCATGGAGGTGGCGGTGAAGAACGCGCCCATTGCCCAGTGGGCCGGCATGATGCCGATAAGGGAAAACGGGATGGCCGCCATGATCACCAGTGGCGTGGAGAAGCTCTGGAACCACCCCACCACCAGTATAAAAATAAGCAGCATCACAACGGCAAACGCGATTCCCAGGTCACGGAACACTTCATAGGTGATGTGCCATTCGCCGTCCCATTTCATGGCGAAATACCGGTCGGTTTCGGGAAGTCCTGCGGTGTGCTGGGCAATGCGGTATCCCTCGGGCAGCTCGATGTCCGCGATTTTTTTCCACATGTCGAGGATGGCATAGACCGGGCTTTCCTTTTCGCCGGCCACATCACCGATCACGTAAACCACGGGCATCAGGTTCTTGTGATAAATACTCTGATCCACGGCCACAGGTTTGATCCGCACCAGTTCGGACAGGGGCACCATGCCGTCGTCGGCCCCGGTGAGCCGGATGGCCAGGAGCCGGTTGATATCGGCCCGTTCTGGTAGAGACTGGCGAATGACGATGTTGACGTCTTCCCGTTCGGACGGCTGGTGCAGAAGCCCCGACGGTTTTCCGGAAAGCTGCATCCGGACGGTATCGGCGATACGCATGGCAGGAATACCGTGCAGGGCCGCCTTTTCCGCGTCGATATCAAAGGTGTATCGGGGTTGGGGATCTTCCATGTAAATATCGGCGTCCACCACGCCTTCGGTGCTGTCGAATATCCCCAGAATTTGAAGAGCCAGTTCCCGCTGTCGCCGATAATCCGGGCCGTAGATTTCCGCCACCAGAGTGGAGAGCACCGGCGGCCCGGGAGGGACTTCGGCCACTTTGATCCTGGCGTTGTGGCGGCCGGCGATTTCCGCCAGGGCCGGCCGCACCCGCTTGGCGATATCGTGGCTCTGGGCCTTGCGGTTGTGCTTTGGCGCCAGATTGACCTGGATGTCGGCCATGTGGGGTCCCTGTCGCAAGTCGTAATGGCGCACCAGTCCGTTAAAATTAAAGGGAGCCGCGCATCCCGCGTAAATCTGGTAGTCGGCCATCTCGTTGACGGTTTTGAGATATTCGCCCATTTCCATGGCCGCGGCCGTGGTCTGTTCCAGGGTGGCGGCTTCGGGCAGGTCGATGATGACCTGGAATTCGCTTTTGTTGTCAAAGGGGAGCATTTTAATGCGCACCATGCCGAGTCCCACCATGGCGCAGGCGCCCACCAGCAGGGCCACCACAAAGATCAGAAAGCCCCAGCGGATAAATGGACGGTGGATCAGGGGATCCATGGCCCGGCGATACAGGCGGGTGGACCAGTCCTCGGTTTCCCCGTGGCCGTGTCCTTTTCCCGACGCATCGGGTTTGATGAGCCGGATAGCGGCCCAGGGCGTGACGATGAAGGCCACCAGCAGGGAAAAGATCATGGCCGCGGTCGCCCCCACCGGAATGGGCCGCATATAGGGTCCCATGAGTCCGCCAACGAATGCCATGGGCAGGATGGCGGCGATCACCGTGAACGTGGCCAGAATCGTGGGGTTGCCCACCTCGCCCACGGCTTCGATGACCACGTCGGTGAGCGGTCGGCCCCGGGAGCCCGGGAGCCGGTAATGGCGCACCACGTTTTCCACCACCACAATGGCGTCATCCACCAGGATGCCGATGGAAAAGATCAGGGCGAACAGGGTGATGCGGTTTAAGGTATAGCCTACCAGGAAAAATACCGCCAGGGTCAGGGCCAGGGTCACGGGAATGGCCAGGGCCACAATGACCGATTCCCGGCGGCCCAGGGTCAGCCAGATGAGCAGGGTCACGGAAACCACGGCGATCATCATGTGTAACAGGAGCTCGTCGGATTTTTCCCTGGCGGTATCGCCGTAATGCCGGGTCACGGTCATATGGATGTTGTCGGGAATCATCCGGCCCCTTGATTCTTCAATTCTTGCCAGCACGCGTTCGGCCACGGCAATGGCATTAGTTCCCTTGCGTTTGGCCACGGTCAGGGTCACGGCCGGATAAAGTCCCATCCGGGTGGATTTTTTCTTGTCCAGGGTTTCCGGAGCAGCCGGGCCGGCGCCGAAAAACACGTAGTTCTCCAATTCGGTCTCATCATCGGACACTTCGGCCACGTCTTCCAGAAACACCGGCCGGCCCGCGGCAACCCCCACCACCACCCGGCGCACATCCTCGACGGTCTCCAGAAAGCCTGACACCCGGATGCTGACCTGCCCGTCGATGGATGGAAAACTTCCGGCTTCGGCGGCCATATTGGTTCCGCACAGCATTTCGTGGATTTGGTTCCCGTCCAGGCCGAAGGCAGCCACACGGGAAGGATCAAGGCGCACATCCACCTGCCGGGCCTGGCCCCCGATGATTTCCGTAAGGGAGACACTGGGTTCCCGTTTGATCACATCCTCGATTTCAGCGGCCACCCGCCGCAGGGTATAATGATCGGCTGATTCGCTGAAGAAAGTCAGGGCCAGGATGGGAACGTCGTCGATGTAACGGGGCTTGATCAGGGGCGGGCTCACCATGCACGGGATGCGGTCCATGTTGGCCATGAGCTTGGATTGGAGCCGGACAATGGCGTCCTCTTCGTTTTCCCCCACGAGAAACCGGACGATCACCATGGACATGCCCGGGCTGGAGGTGGAATAAATATATTCCACGCCGGGGATTTCCCAGAGCAGTTTTTCCATAGGGCCGGTCACCCGGCGCGCCACTTCCTCGGACGTGGCTCCGGGCATCTGGACGAAAATATCCACCATGGGCACGATGATCTGGGGCTCTTCCTCCCGGGGCAGAGCGATCACCGCGCCAATGCCCAGCAGAATCCCGCCGATGATGACCAGCGGCGTCAGCTTGGAATGAATGAACAGGCCGGCGATCCGGCCTGCCATGCCGGTTGAACCGCTCATATGGCCTCCACCTTTACGCCGTTGATAATGGCATGGTCCGGTTGGATGACGATCCGGTCGCCGTCGGTCAGTCCGGACAGGATTTCCACCTGATCATTGATGGATCGACCGGTGCGTACCAGGCGGAATCGGGCGATATTGTTTTCATCTAAAAGAAAGACGCCGGTTAACTGACCCTGGCGGACGATAGCGGAACCCGGCGCCAGCAGGGTCCGCTCCAGTCCTACGGATATACCGGCCCTGGCGAACATGCCGGATCGGGCGCCGCTGATCTCCGGCAGCCGGATTTTGACCTGTACGGAGCGGCTGGATGCATCAGCCACCGGGTCCACGGAAAGGACCGTCCCTTTGACAACCCTGTTTTGCAGTGAGGGAATGGTGATCGACACGGGTGCGCCGGCAGACACCTGGCCGATATGGGTTTCCGGCACCATGATCCGGACTTCGTGCCACTGATGCGGTTCGATGCGGATCAGGGGGGCGCCCGGCGCGGCCAGGTCTCCGGGTTCAGCAAGCCGGGCTGTGATGATGCCGTCAAAAGGCGAGATAAGGATAGTGTCGCCACGCGTCGTTTCAGCAGCGGCTACGGCGGCATCAACCTGGGTTACCCGCTTTTTGGCGGCTTCGTACATGGATTTGGCCTGTTCGAAAGCGGCGTTGGCCTGGTGATATCCGGCCTCGACCTCATCGAATTCCTGGCGGCTGACCGCATCGGATTCTTTTAGAAAGGTAAACCGCTGATAGGTGGTTTCCGCAAGTGACAGCCCAGCTTTTGCTGCCTGCATGCCGGATTCCGCGGCCAGCATCCCCTGTCGGGCTTCGGCCAGTCCGGCCTTTGCCTGGTTGAGATGGGCCGCTGAAAGCCGGTCGTCAATGGCCAGCAGCAGGTCCCCGGCGGCCACGCTGTCACCTTCCCGGACCCGGATTTCTTTTATCGCCCCCATGGTTTTTGCCGACAGGGTGGCGGCCAAAGGGGAGAAGACCGTTCCGGTGGCGTCATAGATGATCGGCCGTGTTTCGGTGATGACGGTGGTCACGGCTGACTTTACCGTTTGCGGCGGTCCGGTTGGCGTGGTGCCGGGCGGGATATCGTCTCCGCATCCGGTTATGAATGCCGGGATGGCAAGCAGTAAAAACCATGCCGTTATAATTTGAGATAGACGTTTTTTTAGTTTCACGGCGGCATCCTCATAAGATAAAATCCGGGTTACGATTGATACATTCGTAAAAAGGCGAATTTTTCGCTTCGAGCGTTTTTCGGGGTGCAATCTCACTCAAAATCGACTTTATTACGACTCTGTCACGATCGACGGTCTGGCAACCCATCGATCCGCGAGCGGGTTTGCGCTTGTTGCCGAAAAAGACGGGACGGGTGATCCGCGTTATGAATTTCTCACTGTTTGAGGGCGAAGCCCGAGTTTGAGAAATTCAGCGGATCGACCGGCCCGGCCGGCAAAACGCGCATTTAGCGAGCGGATTGATGGGTTGCCAGACCTCCATTCCATAATTGTCCGAAACTTTCATTCAGCGTACCCGTGGCGAGCCTGAGCCGGGCGTGGTTTTCGATGTTTTCCTTCAGGGCGCCGAGCAGTATGTTTCTGGCCCGGTAGACCGCCAGTTCGGCATCCAGAAGGGATACCACCGGCAGCAGGCCGCTGTCGTATCGGTGGCTGATGATACGCAGCGCTTCTTCGGCCTGGGATACGGCGGTTTGGGAAAATGTGATCCGCTGCTCCGAACTCATCAGATCAAAATAAGCCTGTTCGATTTCCAGTTGGACCTGTTGTTTCATGCCTGCCAGGTCGGCCCGGATTTCTTCATGGAGATGGATTGCCTCTTTAGACCTTGCGGAATGCTGGAATCCGGAAAACAGGTTCAGCGTCACGCTGGCACCCACTGAATAGTTGTCCGCGGTATCGGAAAATGTTTCGCTGTTGATTTCATATGCGCCATTGAGATGTACGGACGGCATGTGTGCGGACCTGGATTTGCGAATTTCGGTTCGGGCGATTTGCTCCCGCAGAACAAGCTGCTTCAGGTCGGGCCGTTGCGCCATTGCGGTGGCGATCCAGTCCGCCAAAGGCTTTTCCGTCCCGTCCATGCCGGTCGGCAGAACCAGCGGTGTCAGGGAATGGACGGCAAGATGCATCTCCTTTCCCATGACCGCGTTCAACGCGGCCCGGGCCACCGAAACATGGCTGAGCGCTGAGATCCGGTGCTGAGCCAGTTCGGCGATGTGAACATCGACCCTGAGCAGATCACTTTTGACGGCCAGTCCTTTCTCGAAACGTTTTTCGATCAGGTGATGGTGTGCCCGGGCGGTTTCCATGGCCTGTTCCACCACGGCCATATTTTCATTTGCAAGGATAAGATTCATGTAAGCGGAAACGGTTTTGGCGATGATCTCCTGCCGTACCCGCTCTAGGCCGGCCTTCTCGGTCTCTTGCGCCAGGCCGGCCTGCTGCCGGCCGAACCAGGTTGCGCCGCCGTCAAAAACAGGCCAGGTCATCCATATCTGGGTGGCAAAGTTATCGATGGCTGAGGGATTATTGAGGCGGTCGGGCAGGAAATCCAGGTTGGAGATGGCGCCCTGGTTGAGTTTTGTTCCAAAAGCCCACATGGGGTTGGTTGTATGCTGCCAGGTTTCGCTGATATGGATCCGGGGGAGAAAACCGGAGCGGGCCTGTACGATGCGCTGGGCGGCGGCGGCGATTCGGGCACCTGCCGAGGCCATGCGCGGATTGCCGGCCAGGGCCGATGAGATGGCCTCCTGGAGGGTCATGCCGGTGGGGTTTTCATCAAGGGGTTCAGTCGCCCAGGACCGGGTCGGCGCCGCGTGCATCCCCGTGATGATCGTAATGATGAAGATGAAGAAGATTAAATTTAATATCTGTTTCATGGTCGGTTTTCCCGGCAGGGGGTTAAAAAGGTTTGAAAAACACAATGCCATGATTGGTGTGGTTTTGTCAATTTTCCGGCCAGGTTTCCGACTTTGCCGTGCCGTCGGTTTCAGCGCAGAGACCGATGGGATCTGGCAAAATACCGGATTTCATAATTCCCCCGGCCATCTGCATCGATCCGGGTGATGGCGCAGTTGTCCACCCGGGAAAGGCGGATGAAATGCCACAGTGATCCGCCCAGGATTCTGACCGCCAGGAAAGAAATCCATCCGGCGTGACCCACTACGACGATCCGCGCTTCGGGCTGGGCGTCGAGCGCCTCTAGCATTTCATCTACCTTCCGGTTGATTTCGGAGAGGTGCTCTCCGCCGCGGGTTTTTCCAATGCGCCATTTTAAAAAATAATACAAGGTCAGCCCGGCAATCATTGCCTGGTCCATCACTTTGTGCATGGGGGCCGGCCAATGCCGTGACATCACCGTGCGCATAATAATATTTTTTCTAACCGGTGTGCTGCCCAAAGATATTTCGTCTAGACTTCCAAAACGTGCGTCATAGGGAATGCCGGTTGCTGCGGAAATAATGGCGGCGGTTTCCATGGCCCGTTTCCGGGTGCTGGAGACAATGCGCTCAATCCCGAGGCTGTGCATGGTGTTTTTAAGTGCCTCCGCCTGTTGTTTTCCTTTTTCGGACAGGGGTTCGTCGACCTTGCCGAGCATGTCCCTGTCATATACGGAAAGGTGAAATGACCCCGCATCATTGACGGGGAGCGCGTGCCGGATAAAGTAATACTGGCGGTGTTTCATCTGTCAGGCAAACATAATCTTTTGGATTATCAGTGGGTTGTCCGTAGTTTTTTCGTCATCGCCTGGGCTTCTTGCAAGCGATTTTACCCGCGGCATTATCCCTACAAATGAGTAGCATGATTCCATTTTGAAATCCAGGAATCAAGCAGGTGAAAAATATTTTTCAGGACGCACATATTTTCTTGCATTTTGAAAATAGATCTTTATATTTCGCTATTAGAACCCTGTGGATTTTTCGACGGGTTCTACTGGCATTGTGACCCAAACCCCAAAAAATTAAAAAGGAGCATGCAGATGACAAATGTATCGGCCCCATTCCAGAATGCTGTGACTGCGGTGCCATCATGCCCGGTGGAGGAGAATGAAGACGAACCTCCGGGTACCCGGCCGGTCAGGCTTTTTGAGGATTCCCCCCGAGTCCTGACCCAACCGGGACAAATTGTCCGTTTCCCCGCCCATCGCACCGGGGTGTCAAGCCCCGCCGTCCGTGCTTTCCGAAAACGTTTTTTTCACGCAACCCCGACCAAACTCTGGAATGACTGGCGCTGGCAGGTCAGCAACCGGATCCGCAGCGCGTCCCAGCTTGAGAGCATGATATCGCTGTCGGAGCCCGAGCGCTGGGCCCTGTTTCATGCCGATGTCAAGCTGCCGCTGGGGATCACGCCGTACTACCTGAGTCTTGTTTCATCGACCGATCCCGATCAGCCGCTGCGCAGGACTGTGATCCCGACACCAGAGGAACTGATGCGGATGCGCGGCGAAGCCAATGATCCCCTGGGCGAAGAACATCAGAGCCCGGTTCCTGGTCTGGTTCACCGCTATCCGGATCGTGTACTACTGTTGCTGTCGGATTTTTGTTCGACTTATTGCCGGTATTGCACGCGGTCCCGGGTGGTGGGACACGGCTCCATCCTGCCAGGCCGGGCGCGCCTGGAGGCGGCATTCGACTATATCCGCAATACGCGGTCGGTCCGGGATGTGCTGCTGTCTGGCGGAGATCCCCTGATGCTGGGAGATGACCGGCTCGACTGGATTTTGTCACGGCTTCGCCAGATTCCCCACGTGGAAATCGTGCGGATCGGAACGAAAATCCCGGCGGTGCTGCCGCAGCGGATCACCCAGAAACTGGTGCGTATTCTGAAAAAGTATCACCCCCTCTGGATGAGCCTTCATTTCATCCATCCGGACGAATGCACCATCGAATCGCAGCGGGCGTGCACCATGCTCGCCGATGCCGGCATTCCGCTGGGTTCGCAGACCGTGCTGCTCAAGGGCGTAAACGATGATGTGGAGACCATGAAAACCCTGATGCAGCGCCTGATGAAAATACGCGTCAAACCGTATTACCTGTATCAGTGCGATCCAATTGCCGGGTCCGCTCATTTTCGGACGCCTGTGGCCAAAGGCCTCGAGATCATCCGGGGGCTGAGAGGGTATACCAGCGGCTATGCCGTGCCCACCTATGTGGTGGATGCGCCCGGCGGCGGCGGCAAGATTCCGCTGATGCCCGATTACGTGGCTGGCCGTGAAAACGGAAACCTGCTTCTGACCAATTACGATGGAAAAGTGTTTAGGTATCCGGATCATGCGGATACGGCCCATATCCAATAATTCCTATATCCGGGGATGCGTGTCCTTGCCGTTTCGGCCGCCGCATCCCCGTTTTTATCCGACGGTTCTATATTTGGAGAGCATGAAGAGATGGGACTGACCATCGGTATTACATACGACCTGCGGTCCGAATACCTGGCCATGGGGTATACCGAGGACGAAACTGCTGAATTCGACCGGGATGACACCATCGCGGCCATTGAATCGACCATCAGCGACCTGGGCCACCGACCCGAGCGCATCGGCCACGCCCGGCAATTGGCCGCAGCCCTGATCGCCGGAAAACGCTGGGACCTGGTATTCAACATCGCCGAAGGCATGCACGGCATCGGCCGGGAGGCCTTGGTACCGGCCCTGCTGGATCTTTACCGGATCCCCTATACCTTTTCCGACCCCCTGGTCATGAGCCTGACCCTGCACAAGGGAATGACCAAGCGGGTGATCCGGGACGCGGGTATTGCCACCGCTGATTTTTTTGTCGTGGACCATGCCGGCGATGCGGATTTGGTCTTCTTTGATCCACCGTACTTTGTCAAACCTGTTGCCGAAGGAACTGGAAAAGGCATATCCCCGGCATCCATCGTCCGGGAGAGGGCCGCATTGCGGGATGCATGCGAACGCTGCATCCGGACGTATTGCCAGCCTGCCATCATCGAGCCGTATCTTCCCGGCCGGGAGTTTACCGTGGGCATCGTCGGCACCGGCGATGGCGCCGAGGTTCTGGGCATCATGGAGGTGCACCTCATGGAGACCGCCGAACCTGGAGTTTACTCTTATGTGAACAAGGAAGAGTTCGAGGACCGGGTGACGTACCGGCTGATGTCACATGATGCTGACCCGGTGGTGGCCGAAGCCGAAGCTGTTTCCCTGTCCGCCTGGCGGGTTCTGGGATGCCGGGACGCGGGCCGGGTCGATATCCGGTGCGATGCGGCTGCACGTCCGCAGTTCATGGAAGTCAATCCCCTTGCCGGGATTCATCCTCACCATTCGGACCTGCCCATCATCTGCAATCTGGCGGGCATTCCCTACCAAACCCTTATCGACCGCATTCTTTTGTCCGCGATATCGCGGATATCGGGGCAATGACCATGCGGGTCGCCATTCTACATGATGATATCCCCGATGCGGCCGCGCCTGACGTTTCCGATGTCCTGGCGCAGGCGGAGACGGTTTCGGCTGCCCTGAAACGGTTCGGTCATGATGTCGTTGCATTGCCGTGTACATTGAACCTGGAGGCGCTGCACCGCCGGATTGAAGCGGAAAGGCCGGACGTGGTGTTCAATCTGGTGGAATCCGTCAACGGGAAGGGGGCGTTGATCCATCTGCCGCCGTTTTGCCTGGATGCTTGGAAAATCGCCTACACGGGTGCGCCGGCAGCGGCCATTCTGGAAACATCCAACAAAATCATGGCCAAAAAACGTATGGCCGACAGTGGTCTGCCCACGGTTCTCTGGGAGGGACCGTTTCCAGGAGGGCGCTCTTTTGATTTCGACAATATCGAACTTTCAGGAGAAGGGCCGGCTATAACCTGGATCATTAAATCCGTATGGGAGCATGCTTCCATCGGCCTGGATGCCGACGGTCTGGTCGAAGAAACCCGGGCCGGGATATGGCCCATTCTCCGGTCACGCACGTCGATCCTGGGCGGGGCCTGGTTTGCGGAAACCTATATCGACGGCCGGGAGTTCAACATATCGCTTCTGGCCGGATCGCGTGGGCCGGAGGTGCTGCCGCCGGCGGAAATCATTTTCAAGGGGTTTCCGCCGGACAAACCGAAAATCGTCGATTACCGGGCCAAGTGGGATGAAGACTCCTATGAATTTAACCATACCCCGCGCTGTTTTGATTTTGACGGACGGGACGCCCCTTTAATCGGCGGAATGAAGGATCTATCCGTCCGGTGCTGGGAGGTTTTCGGCCTGGCCGGATACGCCCGGGTGGATTTTCGTGTGGACAGTGACGGGCGGCCGTGGATACTGGAGGTTAACACCAATCCGTGCCTGTCGCCGGATGCCGGGTTTGCCGCAGCCGCGGCCCGGGCCGGGTTATCGATTGACGATGTCGTCTTCCGTATTCTTGACCGTGCGGTTGAATATAGTCATCGTTGAACGGATTGTTGAAATATGCTGAAAATAAGACGCCTTTACGATGATGTTGTCCCCGCCAACCGGGAGCGGCTTGCCCAGATTCAGGAGATACTGCGCAGGCGGTTTACGGATATTTCCGAAACGGAAATCACCCTGATCGGCGAAAAACTGCGCAACCCCTTCAAACAGCGGTTCCGCCTGGTCCTGTTCGTGGCCGAGAGCATCCGGGGAAAAGTCCTGGGTTTTGCAGCCCTGCTTCACGAGCCGGAGATCGGGTTCGCTTTTCTGGACTGGCTCGCCACCGCATCGGGCCGGGCCGGCGGCGGCATCGGTGACGTACTTTACGACCGCGTGCGACAGGAGGCGAAATCCTTAAATGTCAAGGGGCTGTTTTTTGAATGCCTGCCGGATACGGCCGACGCCTGCCCGGATGCGGCTTTGCTGGCGGACAACCGTTCCCGCCTGCGTTTTTACGAGCGATACGGCGCAAGACCCGTGATCCATACCGGGTATGAAATGCCCGTCAAGGAGGGCGATATCTGTATGCCTCATCTGGTCTACGATGGTCTGGACGCCCAGTTGCCGCTGCGCCGGTCGTTTGCCCGGAAAGTCGTTCGCGCGGTCCTGGAGCGAAAGTACGCCGAATACTGTCCCCATGAATATTTGGATCGAGTGGTGGCATCGTTTGCGGAAGACCCGGTCTCCTTGCGGCCGTTTCGGTATGTCAAGCCTGCGGCGGTCCGGGCGTCGGTGGAAGGCCGGTCAATGGATCAGATCGCGATGATCGTCAACCCCCGGCATGAGATTCACCATGTTCACGAGCGCGGCTACGTGGAATCGCCGGTGCGGGTGAGAAGCATTCTGTCCGAACTGGAGCAGAGCGGCCTGTTCACGCCCATCGCGCCGCGGCCGTTTGCCGATACCCATCTCCATGCGGTGCATGATCCGGCCTTTGTCAGCTATCTGCGCAAGGCCTGCGCGGACCTTCCGCCGGGAAAATCCCTTTATCCTTACATATTTCCGATCCGCAACAAGACCCGGCCGCCCCGGGAGCCGTCGGTCCTGTCCGGGTATTACTGCATCGACACCTTCACCCCCATCAACGCCAATGTCTGGCCGGCGGCCCGGGGCGCGGTGGACTGCGCATTGACGGCGGCCGGGGAAGTGCTCAACGGCCGGCGGATCGCCTATGCCCTGGTTCGCCCCCCGGGTCATCACGCCGAGCGACGGGCGTTCGGGGGATTCTGTTATTTCAACAACTGCGCGGCGGCGGCTCAGTATCTCAGCACCTGGGGAAAGGTGGCGATACTGGATCTGGACTATCATCACGGCAACGGCCAGCAGGATATTTTTTACCAGCGCGCCGATGTTTTAACCGTGTCCATCCATGGTCATCCCTCATTCGCATATCCCTATTTCAGCGGATTTGCCGAAGAGAAAGGCGACGGAGAAGGAGAGGGGTTCAATCTCAATCTTCCTTTGCCCGAGCAGACCGACGGCAAACAATATCTTAAAGCTTTAGATCTTGCCGTCCGGCGGATCCTGGATTTCAACCCCCATTTTCTGGTGGTAGCCCTGGGTTTTGATCCCGCCCGGGGGGACCCCACAGGCACATGGTCCCTTCGCGCCGGAGATTTCGAGGAGAACGGCCGCAGGCTCGGCGCTATGGGGATTCCAACGGTGGTGGTTCAGGAAGGGGGGTACCGCACCCGGACCATCGGCCGCAATGCGTTGCGGTTTTTCAAGGGCCTTTCGGCCGGGTTCGAGAAATGGGCCGACAGCCGCCATGATCCCAGGGAACGGTTGCACGGTGTCCTGTACCGGCGTGAACCCGGGGATGCAGACCCGAAACGGGTGCGGCGGCTGGTGGAAATCACCGGATTTTTCAATCCGGCTGAGGTCGATATCGCCGAAGAGCTGGTGCGCGAACGACTGCTCAGGGGGGATGACAGCGGATACCGGTTTATTTTCGCCGAACATTTCGGCCGGCTGGCCGGCTATATCTGTTACGGACCGATTCCGGCCACCGCGGCCGGTTACGATCTCTACTGGATCGCCGTGCATCCGGATTTCCAGGGGCGGAGTCTGGGTCGGCGGCTCCTGAAGGAAATGGAAATCCTCATTGCAAAGGCCGGGGGAGGGCGGATTTACGCCGACACATCCCAGCGGCTCCAGTATGCCAGCACCCGGGCCTTTTATGAAAGCTGCGGTTTTACGCTGGAAGCCGTGCTCAGGGATTTTTATGCGCCGGGCGACGGCAAGGCCATCTATTGCAAGTCTTTGGTCTGATCCGCATCTGATGCGCGTGTAAAACGTTTTTTTATTTTATCTTATCTGTTTTACCCAATCCGTCACCGGGCACGGCACGGCCGCGTGCTTTCGGAGATCCTTTCCGGATAATCAGCTTGAAATGTTAACAATATAGCGGTATAAGGAATTGACCGCCAATTGCGATTCCGGTCGGCCCGTATTTTGATCAACGGCTTGCCGGCTTTAACCTCTCCAGTGGCGACAGGAAAACCCATGGATGCATTTGACGCCGGATATCAGGATATCATCCCCGGTTACCGTATCGGCGAACTGCGGTATATCAGCAGCCGTTCCGTCTATTATCTCGGTCTGGACCTGTCAGGCAACCACAAGGTCATCTTCCGGTTTCTGAAGAATAAACAGGCAGATGCCGATGAAATAATCCGTTTTCAGAAGGAATACGAACTTCTGCGGGAACTGGCCGATATCGACGGGATCATTCGTCCGGTCATCATGAAGGAAACTCCCTACGGCCTGGCCATGATCCTGGCGCATTTCGAGGGCCGCCTGCTGTCTGAGACCATCTGGTCTCTTCATTCAGGGAGTCCCCCCGACAGCGGTGAGATGTTTTTGCCGGATACGGGTGCGGATTCCAAGTTGAATTACGATGATGATCCGGTCCTCCGGTTTCTTTCCTTCGGTATCGCCATGGCCGGCGTCATAGAACAGCTCCATAACCGGGGCATCGTACACCAGCAGATCAATCCAGATGACATTGTGTGGCATCCCCGGACCGGCCGGGCGGTAATTATCGATTTTTTTACCGCCGAGCCCGTTTCAAAAATCCGGAAAACATCCGTCATCAATGATATTCTGACCACTTCCCTATCCTATATCGCGCCTGAACAGACCGGTCGGGTGGATCGGTCCGTTGACCGGCGCACGGATTTTTACGGCCTCGGGGTGATGTTCTACCTGATGCTGGTGGGAACGCTCCCCTTTGACGCCGATGACGCCAAGCAGTTGATCCATTCCCATATCGCCAAGACGCCGGAGCCTCCCCACCACGTCAACCCGAATATTCCGCCGGTGCTTTCGGCTGTTGTCCTCAAGCTCATGGCCAAAGATCCCGAAGATCGGTACCAGGGCGCCGGCGCCCTGCGCGTGGATCTGACGCGCTGTTTGGATCAGTTCCGGGAATCCGGGAAAATTGAGCTTTTCGACATCGGCCGGGCCGATATTCCGGCCCGGTTGAAAATGCCGCGCCAGTTGTACGGCAGGGACAGGGAAGTCGCGGAAATGCTCTCCGCGTTCGAGCACGCCAGGGCCGGCAGAAGGGAAATCGTGTTTTTGACCGGAATTCCCGGAATTGGAAAATCACGCCTGGTGGAGGAAATCCACCAGGCGGTGCGGAGCAGCCAGGCGTTTTTCACAGATTGCGAGTGCGACCCGTTGAAAATGGATGTGCCGTATGCGTCGTTCATCGATGGGCTCAACGGTCTGATCCGGCATCTGCTGATCATGGATGAGGAAACGATTCATCGCTGGCGGGAATCCTTTCTGCAGGAACTCGGGGACAATTGCCGTCTTGTGGCCGACGTGATCCCCGAGTTTTCCCACATCATCGGGGACCTGGCGCCGATGCCGCATATATCCTCGACGGATATGGAGCAACGGTTTCATTTCGTATTTCGTCGCTTCGTCGAAATATTTGCCGCCGCTGAACACCCGCTGGTGATTTTTTTGAATAATCTTCAATGGGTGGATGATTCTTCCCTGGATCTCATGGAAAGGATGCTGGAATCCGGCGAGATCAATCATTGTCTGGTGATCTGCACATGGCAACCATCTGACGAGCCCGGATCAAAACCGCGGACCGCTTTTTCCGGTATCATCCAACGGATCGGCATCAAACCCCGTCTGATCCATCTGGCGCCTTTAGATGATGCCGCCATCAACCGGCTTGTGGCGGATTGTCTGCGGACCAGCCCGGAGGAGACCCGGGAACTGTCGACTCTGGTCATGAAAAAAGCCGGCGGCGTCCCGTTTTTTGCTTTCCAGTTCCTCAAGGTGTGCTGCGATCAGGGATATATTACCTATGACGGCCAGTGGTGTTTTAACATGCCGGCCATCGCCGAGGCCGATATCACCGATGATGTGGCTTTATTTATGGCGAAAAAGGTCGGCAGGCTGCCGGCCGATGTCATGGGAATGCTCCAGACGGCTGCCTGCATCGGGATCGGATTTGATAACGAACTCCTGGCGCGGATCAGCGGAATATCGGAATCAAACCTCAAGGACGCCCTGGCGGTTGCCGTCGGCGAAGGATTGCTGGTGCGGCAGGAGCGGGGGTTCCGGTTCGCTCATGGCCGGGTGCGGGCCGCGGCGTATGCGGGCATAGATGAAGATATGCGGATAGACATCCATTATCGCATCGGCCGGGCTCTGCGGGTTGGAAAAAACGAAAAACAGATCGAGCAGAACATTATTGAGATCGCCTATCAGCTCAACCAGGCCGTGGATCGGATCATTGACATAGACGAGCGGATGGATCTGGCGAACCTGAATCTGCGTGCGGTCCGAAAGGCAAAGACGGCCTCGACATATGATTTGGCAAGGCATTACTTACAGAAGGCGCGAGATCTAATGCCGGCATTCCCCTGGACCGATGCCTATGATCTTGCCCTGGCTGTTTATTCCGAAAGTTGCGAGGTGGAATATCTTGCCGGAGATCTTGCTGCAGTGGAGAAATATTATGACGCGGTATTGAAACACGCCCGGAAGCCGATAGACAAGGTAAGGGTGTACGAAGTTAAAATCCAGATGCAGACGGCTGCAAACCGGCCGCTGCAAGCCATATCCATAGGGCACGAAATTCTTGCGGCCCTCGGGTCCCGGCTCCCGAAAAAAGCGACCGTCGTGGGTGCGGCATGGGAACTGATCCGCGTGAAATGGTTCCTCAGAAACAAGGGCATGGACGATCTGCTGGGCCTGCCGGAAATGACCGATGCCGAAAAACTCGCCGTATCCCGCATCCTGTCACGCTTGATGGAACCGTTCTATGTGGTGGATCCCACCGCTCTCGTGATCGCTGTGTCCAGAATTCTTTTGCTGACAGTGCGATACGGTAATTCTCCGTATGCGGCATTCGCCTATACCGCTTTTGGCGCGGCCCTCTGCGGATTTTTCAGGCAGTATCGCCGCGGCCATGAATTTGCTGACCTGGGGGTCAGGGCCATGGAAAAATTCAACGCCGTGCATTTGAGGGCCAGGATCAACTGTCTCATCGGCGGCGGCATCCATCACTGGACAAAACCCCTTCAGGAAAATCAGATCTATCTGCTCAAGGCCTACAACAGCGGCGTGGATATCGGCGATTATTCTTTTGCCGCCTACGGCCTGTCGCTATATTTCTATACGCTTTTCTTTCTTGGCGAACCCCTGGATCAATTGGCGGAAAAACTGGTGAAATTCAGGGAACCATTTGAGAAACTGCGACAGGAAAGCACACTTGAAGAATATCTTTTCTTGCAACAACTGATTGAGAATATTCGAAACGCCGTTAATGATCCGACGCGGATCAAGGGATCGATATGCGATGCCGATGAAATTGCGGCCCGGTGGGAGGCGGTCAAAGACGTAAACCGCATGGGCACTCACGCCATCGGCAGGCTGGTCGTCAGTGTTATTTTCGGCGACATCGATGGGGCCATCAAATGGGGCGAGGATGCCCGCAAATGCATAGAAGCCGTGGCCGGCCAGATTTTTGTTTCCCAGTATTATTTTTATCATTCCCTTGCCCTGCTGGCGGCCGCCTCGGGCGTTGTCGGGTGGAATCGCTGGCGGTATATCAGACAAATCAAAGCCCATCAGAAACACCTGCGGGATTTCGCCCGCCATGCGCCCGGTAATTTTGAACACCAGTATCTGCTGATCGAGGCCGGTCTGGCCGCGGTCGGCGGCGAACTTGAAAAGGCCATGATCCATTTTGACGGCGCCATCACCCGGGCCGGCCGCAACGGATTTCTCCAGGACGAGGCCATTGCCAATGAAACCGCGGGAAGGATATGGCTGGAGGCCGGCAATCCTGAGATCGCCGGCATTTTCCTGGCGCGTGCCCGGCGGTGCTATCAGCGCTGGGGAGCTGCGGCCAAGGTCGACCAGATGGAAACCCGGCATCTCCATCTGCTGGGTGGATCGGGCGATGCCGCGCCGGCCGACGCTTCCGCTGAAGAATCTGCGCCGGTACGGACCGACGCCGGAATGACGGACATCGACGCCATGTCCATGATTCAGGCGGCACAGGCCGTATCCGGAGAAATCGAACTGGACCGCCTGGTGGAACATCTGGTCCGGCTGAGCATTGAGATCGCGGGTGCGCAGAAAGGAGTTCTGCTGCTGAAAAAAGATGGTCGTTATATCGTGGAGGCCGCCGGGTTTGCCAGAAAAGAGGGCATTGCGGTAGGCCGGCCCCAGGAAGAGATCTCCCGGCATACGCCGCAATCCATTATCCAGTTTGTGGTCCGGACCGGTGAGACCCTGCTGCTGGATGACGCCTCGGGCCAAGATCTGTTTTCCGATGATCCCTACATGGTCTTGCATGCGCCCAGATCCGTTATCTGCCTGCCGGTCATGCATCAGCATCGCCTCACGGCGGTGATGTATCTGGAAAACAATCTGTCTGCCGGAAATTTCACCGCCAGGCATCAGGAGATCCTGAAGGTGATCGCGGCTCAGGCGGCGATTTCCATCAATCACGCCATGTTGTATGAAGCCCTGCGGAGCGCGGAAAACCGGCTGAGCAATATTCTTTTGAGCGCCAATGAAGGATTTCTGGCCATCGACGCCCAGTCAACGATCACGGACGTTAACCCGGAAATGTGTCGGATCCTGGGCAGAAAACGTGAAATAGTCATCGGCATGAATTATTTAGACCTGCTCGATCCCCAGGCTGCTTACATGGTCAAAGAGCAGCTCGCGCTTCGTCGGCAGGGCCACAAGGGGGCCTATGACATCGTTTTCATGCGACCGGAAGGCACCCGTGTGGAATGCCTGGTCAAGGCCGCTCCCGTGATGGACCGATCCGGGGATTTCATGGGGTCTTTTGCGATGATCACGGATATCACCGAGCGGAAACGGGCCGAGCGGGAAGCGATGATCCTGAATCGGGAACTAGAGAAACGGGTAGCGGCCCGTACGGCCGAGCTGGAGGAGATGATAGAGACCCTGAAGCGGGCCCAGGATCACCTGGTGCAGTCCGAAAAAATGTCGGCCCTCGGCGGGCTCGTGGCGGGGGTGGCCCATGAGATCAACACGCCCATCGGCATCGGCGTGATGGCGGTATCTTTTCTTGAGGAAAAACTCAACAGCCTGAAAGCATTGGTGACCGGCGGCGCGTCAGGCGGCGAAGAGGTCGGGAAAATGATCGAAGGCGCCATTGAATCGGCCGGCACCATTCACAATAATCTCAGACGGGCCGTGGAGCTGATCGGCAGCTTCAAGGAGGTTGCTGCGGACCAGACCAGCGAGGAGCGACGCCGCTTCAATGTCAATGATTACATCGATGAGGTCCTGTTAAGCCTTCGTCCGAAATACAAACGCACCAGCCATGCCATCACGGTGCTCTGCCCCGAGGATATAGAAATCAACAGCTATCCCGGTGCGTTTTCGCAGATCATCACCAATTGCGTCATCAATTCGCTGACCCATGCCTTTGCCGATGTCGATGCGGGCGAAATGGAAATCCGCGTGGCCGTGGAAGCCGATGACCTGATTTTTGAATATCGCGATAATGGATGCGGCATGAGTCCGGATGCCGCGGAAAAGATATTTCGACCATTTTTTACCACCCGCCGCGGCAGCGGCGGCACCGGGCTGGGCATGTATATCGTCTACAACCTGGTCACCCAGACCCTGGGAGGCCGGATCGACTGCGACACCGGTCCGGGACATGGGATGACCATTACCGTAAGGATACCCATGGACAATTTATAATCATGGTTTTTAGGTGTTGAAAAATGCGAAAGAGTCGATTATGAAGGGTCCGCATGTAAAAATATTTTTTACGACGCCATCAATAATGATTATCAGGGGAGAATGAATTATGGGCAGAGGCGATCAGCGAACCCGGAAGGGAAAGATTTTCAGGGGCACCCACGGTAAAACCCGTCCGAAAGCCAATAAAAAAAATAAATCCAAACCCGCGTAATGGTGAAAAACGGCGGGGCGGCATCCATTGCGCTCTGTTTTTGATCTTGAAAAACCGAATTTCCGGGTTTATGTTGAAAATCCCTGGTTGTGATAAGCGGGGTGCTAGCGGTACCTTGTGACCCGAAATCCGCTTGACGCGGGGCTGAATTCCCGTGCCGAGGATTCGATCGGAAAAATGAATGGTTCAGACCGGCCGCCGCGTAACAGACACTTATGAACCTCGTCAGGTCCGGAAGGAAGCAGCGATAAATAATGATGTCTGTGTCTCGGATCGATCCCGGTTATGTTGCGATTCATATGTTTCGAAACAGTTCCAGGCCGGGTTCACAGCCAGGGAATTTGTCATTTCATCCATTACCACCCTTTCATTTATTCACGCCTGATTCCAAGTACTCCGCGCAACAGATTTTACACGTTCGTCTTCCTTGACAACCTTCTTTTTCGTCTTATTTTTCTTTAGAAATTTAAAGCGGTTGATACCGGCGATGGTTTTACGGAAAAAGCCGGGCTTCCGGCGCATTCGGATCATAACCGATGGATTCGGGAGAAGACAATTGACGCGAAAAGGTTTGGCGAAAGAAAATGACATGAACCGTTTCAAAACAGAGGAAACTATCAATAGCGTCGCGGAAAACCGGCGCCGTATGGGCGTATCGGACATGGAAACAGACGATGTCTCGGAAATCAAATCTTCGGTCTCTGAGGAAAACAGATCTGGCGTCGAGGATATCGATAGCCTGAAGGCCGAGCGGGAAAAGTTTCAAAAACAGGCGGAAGCGGACCGGGATCATATGTTGCGCGTGTCGGCGGAATTCGAAAATTACAAAAAGCGTTCCCAGCGGCATATGGAAGATTTCAAGAAATACGCCAACGAAATGCTGCTCAAGGAACTGCTGTCGGTGGTGGACAATCTGGAACGGGCGATTTTATCTTCCGAAAGCCTTTCCGCTGATGCACCGGATGCCTGCATTGTGGAAGGGGTTGGAATGACGCTCAAGGAAATCATGCGGGTCCTGGAAAAATTTCATGTGACCCCCATGGATGCTCTGGGAAAACCCTTTGATCCGGTTTTTCACGAGGCGGTCATGCGGGAAGCGTCGGATACATACCCTGAAAATACGGTCTGCAACGTCTTGCAGAAAGGGTACATGCTTCATGACCGCCTGCTGCGGCCGGCAATGGTGTCGGTAGCCGCCGGACAATGACGCGGCCCCGGCAAACACCCAGAAAACAATTGATTTGATGTTATCATGGTTTACACCATTATATATGCATGACAAGGAGGATGAAAATGGGCAAGGTTCTTGGAATTGATCTCGGCACAACCAATTCATGTGTCGCCATCAGAGAAGGAAATGAAACAAAGGTGATCACCAATCCAGAAGGGGGGCGGACAACGCCTTCGATCGTCGCCATTACGGAAGGCGGCGAGCGACTGGTGGGCCAGATCGCCAAGCGGCAGGCCATCACCAATCCGGAAAACACGGTCTTCGGAGTCAAGCGGCTCATCGGCCGCAAATACGATTCCAAAGAGGTTCAAAATGATATCAAAAATCTGCCGTACAAGATCGAGCGGGCGAGCAATGGGGACGTGCGCATCAACCTGCGGGGAAAACTCTACAGTCCGGCGGAAATCTCTTCTTTTATTCTGGCCGACATCAAACATTCCGTGGAGGAATACCTCGGGGAAAAAGTGACGGACGCGGTTATCACCGTGCCGGCCTATTTTGACGACAGTCAGCGTCAGGCCACCAAGGATGCGGGAAAAATCGCCGGGCTCAATGTGCTGCGCATCATCAACGAACCCACCGCGGCGTCTCTGGCCTACGGCCTTGACAAGAAAAAGGAAGAAAAGATCGTGGTGTTCGATCTCGGCGGCGGCACCTTTGACGTGTCCGTGTTAGAAATCGGCGACGGGGTTTTTGAAGTCAAAGCGACCAACGGCGATACCCATCTGGGCGGGGATGATTTCGATCTTCGGGTAATTGATTTTCTGGCCGATGAGTTCAAGAAGGACCAGGGTATTGATATCCGTAAGGATAAAATGGCCCTGCAGCGCCTCAAGGAAGGCGCCGAAAAAGCCAAGATGGAGCTGTCCACATCCCTTCAGACGGATGTGAACCTCCCGTTTATAACGGCCGACGCCGGCGGGCCAAAGCATCTCAACATCAAGATCACCCGGGCCAAACTGGAATCGCTGGTTGCCGATCTGCTGGACAAGATGGAAGGTCCGTGCCGCACCGCCCTTAAGGATGCGGGTTACGCCGCTGATGATATTGATGAGGTCATTCTGGTGGGCGGTATGACGCGGATGCCCGCGGTGACGGAGCGCGTCAAGAATATTTTCGGCAAGGAGCCCAACAAGAGCGTGAACCCGGACGAGGTTGTAGCCCTGGGCGCGGCAATCCAGGGCGCCGTGTTGAAAGGCGACGTCAAGGACGTGCTTCTGCTGGATGTCACCCCTTTGTCCCTCGGCATTGAAACTCTGGGCGGCGTAATGACCAAGCTGATTGAAAAGAACACGACCATTCCCACGCGCAAGAGCCAGGTCTTTTCAACGGCCCAGGACAACCAGCCTGCGGTGACCATTCATGTGCTCCAGGGGGAGCGGGAAATGGCGGCAGGAAACAAGACTTTGGGCAAATTTGAATTGACCGAAATTCCGCCCGCGCCCCGGGGGGTGCCTCAGATCGAAGTTACTTTTGATATTGATGCCAACGGCATTGTCAATGTATCGGCAAAAGACCTGGCCACGAACAAGGAGCAGTCCATCCGGATCACGGCCTCTTCCGGCCTGTCCAAGGAGGAGATTGAACGGCTCGTCAAGGATGCGGAGATACATGTCGAGGAGGACCGCAAACAGAAGGCCCTTGTGGAAGCCCGGAACCATGCGGATTCCATGATGTATGCAACGGAAAAATCGATGAGAGATCTCGGCGACAAGGTCGATGCGGTCACCCGAACCAATATTGAAGAGATCATCGGGCGTCTCAAGAAAGCCATTGATGGCACGGATGAGGCGGAGATCAAGGGGATCAGCGAGGAGTTGATGAATGCGTCCCACAAGCTGGCTGAAGTCATGTATCAGCAGGCTTCCCAGGCGGGCGGGTCCCAGACGGACGACGGTGCCGAGGGCGCCTCTCAAGCCGGCGCCAATGCCGATAGCGAGGATGAGGATGTGGTGGACGCGGATTACGAGGAGGTCAAAACCGACAAATAGTCCACAGGAAAACAAGCATTTTCCCTCCCCGTCCATCCGGCAGGCGAACGGCCGGAAAGACGGCATATATATCAGAAATCCCGGCGCCGCCGAAGGTGGGCCGGGATTTCTGTTTAGGCGCCGCGTCCTTGCCCCACCCCGTAAATCTCATAATTGCTCGCGGAATTCCGGTTGACTTTTGCGGCGATTCTGGTAGATGATTTTTTGTTTCATATCAATATGATCCTGTTTTAACAAGCCGTCTTTTTCAAGGAAAGCAAACAATGCAGATCACGGAAATGCTGGCCAGGAACGCCAGGATGTATGGCGATGAAATCGCCCTTGTGGAACGGGAGCCGGCTGCCGGCAGACGATCGGAGATCACCTGGGACCGGTTTTACCGCCAGGCCAACCAGCTTGCCAATTACCTGCGATCCATAAACATTGAAAAAGGCGACCGGGTGATTCAACTCATGATGAACTGCCTGGACTGGCTCCCGGTCTATTTCGGTATTCTTCGCTCCGGCGCGGTGGCCGTTCCCTTGAATTTTCGGTTTCAAACCGAAGATATCATTCATTGCAACGACCTGGCCGAGGCAAAGGTCATTGTCTTCGGCGAGGAATTCATCGAACGGATTGAAGCGGGCAAATCCCATCTGGATCAAACCATTGCGACCTATGTTTTTGCGGGGGAAAAAAACCGTACACCCGACTGGGCTTTGTGGTATCCGGATCTGCTGTCCGGCCGTCCCGAAACCGAGCCGCCGTGTGATATCGATTTGACCGACGGCGCCGGGATTTATTTCACGTCCGGGACTACCGGCCGGCCCAAAGGGGTGTTTCTGCAGCATCGGCATCTGGAGTTTGCCGCATACCTGGAAAACAGGCACCACAACCAGATCCATGGGGATAATTTCCTCTGCATTCCACCACTCTATCACACGGGCGCCAAGATGCACTGGTTCGGCAACCTGGTTGTCGGGGCCAGGGCCGTGATTTTAAAAGGCGTCAGTCCCAAAGCCATCCTGGAGGCCGTATCCGAGGAAGACGTCACCATTGTCTGGCTTCTGGTGCCCTGGGCCCATGACATCCTGGTGGCCATCGAAAACGGCGGGATCAACCCAGCCGACTACCACCTGGATCAATGGCGGCTCATGCACATCGGGGCACAGCCGGTCCCGCCCAGCCTGGTGCAAAAATGGAAGGCTTTTTTCCCGAAACAGGCATACGACACCAATTACGGCCTGACCGAATCCACCGGACCGGGATGCGTCCACCTGGGCATGGAAAACTATCACAAGGTAGGTGCCATCGGCATTCCGGGATTTGACTGGGAATGCCGCGTCGTGAACGGCGACGGCCAGAATCTGTCGTCGGGTCGGCCCGGCGAACTCCTGGTCCGGGGGCCTGGGGTGATGGTGGAGTACTACCGGAATCCAGAGGCAACAGCCGATGCCCTGGCCGGCGGATGGCTCCATACGGGTGATATCGCCCGTATGGACGAAGAAGGCTTCATCTGGCTGGTGGATCGCAAAAAGGATGTTATCATCAGCGGCGGGGAAAACATTTACCCGGTGGAGATCGAGAACTTCCTGATGGCTCATCCGAAAATCTATGATGCCGGCGTGATCGGCATGCCAGACAGCCGCCTGGGAGAAATCGTTGCCGCGGTCGTCGCCCCCAAGCCCGGCCATGATCTTTCCGAGGATGAAATCAGGCGGTTCTGCGAGGAATTGCCCCGCTACAAGCGGCCCAGGAGGATCTTTTTCGGATTGGTGCCGCGAAATCCCACGGGAAAGATAGAAAAGCCCAAGCTTCGGCAGCAATATGCCTCCGCGTGACAAAAAACAAGGGATCACGGACCTGGCCCGGATGATGAAAATTTTGGACCGGGACGTGTCCAGTTGTTCCCGTTGCGGCATGTGCCAGGCGGCCTGCCCGGTGTATGGCTTAACCGGACATGAAAAGGATACGGCCCGGGGAA
>CAYZXZ010000005.1:24353-30052 GCA_964481615.1 uncultured Desulfobacteraceae bacterium
ACGGCCGCGCGCCTGAACCATTGCCTGCTCTGCGGGGCATGCGGCGCCGGATGCCCCATGAACATCAACACCAACGCTCTGTTTTTGAATGCCCGGGCCATCATCGAAGGATTCCGGGGGCTTCCCTGGTGGAAGCGATTTCTTTTCCGATGGCTGGTTGCCCATCCGGACCGGTTCGATCGGCTTCTGGCATGGGCCGTCCGCGGCCAGTCGCTGTTGTTGAAGCAAAAGCCGATCTCGATGGACGGGTCCTGCAACCGCTTGGCTTCCCCCCGTCTGAGCGGCCGCCATGTGGTCCCTCTGGCGTTGATTCCCTTTCACGACATGAAACAAAAATCGGGATTTTCATCAGGACCTGTTCCAGGGCAGTCTCCGGCTCCCGAAACCGGCAAGCGCGATATCCGTGTGGCATTTTTCGTGGGATGTCTCCTGGACAAGGTTTTTCCGGAGACCGCGAAGACCATCGTGGAGGTGCTGGAAAAGAGCGGCGCGCAGGTGATTATCCCGGATGCCCAGGGATGCTGCGGCATGCCGGTCCTGGCCGGCGGCGACCGGGAGGCGTTTTACCGGCTGTTGGCCGATCATCTTGTCCGTTTTAATCCGGATCAATTCGACTATCTGGTTACGGGATGCGCCACATGCACGGCCGCCATCAAAAAACTCTGGCCGGAAATGACATCCGGTCTGGGCGATCCGATGCGGTCGGTCGTGGAGCGGATAGCAGATAAAACCCATGATATCAGCGTGTTTTTGGTAAACATCCTTGGCGTGGGTGATTATATCGTTTTGGATGATTCGCTTGCTCCGGCTGTCCTGACCGATGCAAACGCCATGACGGCACCGGTAAATCCGGTAATTCCCGAAGCCGGAATAATGACCGCCGTTCATGACACTCAGGCTACGTCCCCGGATCCCGCCCGCGTCATAGTGACATGGCACGATCCTTGTCATTTGGCCAAAACCCTCGGTATCCGACGGGAACCCCGCATGCTGATCAAAGCCAATCCGGCGTATGTGTTTCGTGAAATGCCGGATCCGGATCTCTGCTGCGGCATGGGGGGAAGTTTTAATCTGCAATATTATCCGGCATCTGTCGCCATCGGCATGAAAAAGGTCGAAGCCATCCGGGCTTGCCGCGCGTCCGTGGTGGCCACCGGGTGCCCGGCCTGCATGATCCAGCTTGCCGACATGCTGGCAAGAGCAAATCTTCCCATTGCCGTTCTGCATGTGATCGACATATTCGCGGACGCAGACAAGAAATCATATTGACTTTTATTGATTTAAATGCGCAAAAACAGATTTCTGCGGATCAAGCGGCATTTTTTTTGCGCCCTGCAAGAACGATGTTTTGATGCATAAACAGGATTACGGAGATTGCGGAGCAGCGGAGCTTATTTAAACGGTGAACTAATTCCGGAGGTTAAAATATGGATGGACAGCGACCGACTTTTTATGAGGATGTTGAGTACTGTGTTGACGACATTATCCGAAAAGTGGGCCGAAAGATCGTTTTTGGTATGCCCCTTGGTCTGGGAAAGCCGAATCAGCTGGCCAATGCCATCTACCGGCGGGTCAAGGCGGATCCCTCCCTTTCCCTGGTGATCTGCACCGCCCTTTCCCTTGAAAAACCCAAAGGGTCCAGCGATCTGGAACAGAAATTTCTCGGCCCGTTTGTGGAAAGAATGTTTTCCGGTTACGTGGATCTGGAATACATGATCGATCTGCGCAAGGGAGCCCTGCCGGCCAATGTGGAACTTAGGGAATTTTACGCCAAGGCCGGTTCCTACCTCAATGTGGACCATACCCAGCAGAATTATATCAGTTCCAACTATACCCATGCCTGGCGGGACACTATCGACAACGGCGTGAATGTCGTCGCCCAGATGGTATGCAAGAAGGAAATCAACGGTGAGACTTTTTATTCCATGAGCTGCAACCCCGAGGTGTCCTCGGATATCGCGCCGGCCATGCGGGAGCAGGAAAAGCAGGGGCGGAAAATCGCCATCATCGCCCAGGTCAACCAGAACCTTCCCTTCATGTACGGAGATGCGGTGGTGCGGGGCGACAACTACGACGCCATCATCGATTCGCCGGCCTATTACACCCGGCTTTTCGGCGCGCCCAAAATGTCGATCACCACGCCGGATTACATGATCGGCATGTATGCCAGCACCCTGATCAAGGACGGCGGCACGCTCCAGATCGGCATCGGGTCCCTGGGAGACGCGCTCTGCTATGGCCTGCAGATGCGGCATGCCCAGAACGCCGAATACAAGGATTTTATCAAAAAAACGGGCATGTGGGACAAATTCGATGCGGTCATCGACCGGATCGGCGGGATCAACGCCTTTGATGAGGGGATAACCGGTTCTACGGAAATGCTGGTGGACGGCTACATTCACCTGGTCAACAGCGGCGTGGTCAAACGCAAAACTTACAACAACGTTCATATTCAACGGCTGCTAAACGAGAAAAAGATCACCGACACCGTCACACCCAAAACCCTTGAACTGCTGGTTGAAGCTGGAGCGGTTCATCCCGTGCTGACAGCCGACGATTTTGATCTCCTGCGAAAGTTCGGAATATTTAAGGATGACCTTACCTTTGAAAACGGCGAAATTTTTGCCGGAAGCACCCGAATTCCAGCGGACCTTAATGATTCGGCCAACATGGCCCAGGTCGCAGCCCATTGTCTGGGAGACCGGTTAAAAAACGAGATTTTGATTCATGGCGGTTTTTTCCTCGGACCGGAAGGATTCTACAAGGCATTAAACGACATGACCGAGGAACAGCGGAAGAAAATTTTTATGACCAGCGTGTTAAATGTCAACCAGCTCTACGGCAACAACCGGTATTCCAGCGAGGAGCTAAAGGTGCAGCAGCGCCGTCACGGCCGGTTTGTCAATGCCTGCCTCATGGTGACCCTTTCCGGCGCTGTGGTGTCCGACGGCCTGGAAAGCGGTCAGGTAGTCAGTGGCGTCGGAGGGCAGTATAACTTCGTATCCCAGGCCCATGCCCTGCCCGATGGGCGTTCCATTCTCATGTGCAAGGGCGTGCGGGGCAGCGGAAAGTCCGCCGGTTCCAACATCGTTTTTAATTACGGTCATATCACCATCCCGCGACACCTGAGGGATTTTGTCATCACCGAGTACGGTATTGCGGATCTGCGCGGAAAAATGGACAAGGAAATCATCGCCCAACTCTTAAATATCACCGATTCCCGTTTCCAGGACGCATTGCTGCAAAAAGCAAAGGAAGCCCGGAAAATACCGGCGGATTACGTGATTCCGGATCAGTTCCGCAACAATTATCCCCAGCGGCTGGAAGATGACATCGCGCCGTTTAAGAAAAAGGGATTGTTCGTCCCCTTTCCCTTTGGAACGGATTTCACCCCGGAAGAGCTGGTGATCGGAAAATCATTGAAATGGCTGAAAGCCCAGATGTCGGAAGGCATGGGCAAGGTCAAGGGTTTGGGAAAGGCCATGACCATCCGGACGGTTCCCGAAAAGGCGATCCCCTATCTGAAGCGATTGCAGCTGGACAAGCCCGAATCCGCCAAGGAAAAAATGATGCAGAAACTGGTGATTTACGCCTTGTCCGCTCTGGGAAGCGTTTGAATATGAATTCGTAACTTAAAACGAATGAAAGGATACAGCCATGGTTGACAGCTTGGAACTCGAATTTTTCGAACGCGCGCATTTACGGGTGATGCATCGGAACCTGCCCACCCCGATGCTGTATGAAAAGATCGTCAATAATCGGGAAGGCCAGATCGCGCATCTTGGGCCGGTGGTGGTCCGGACCGGTCATTATTCGCCGATTGCGCCTGAAGACAAATATATCGTAAAGGATGCCAACAGCGACGCGAAGATCGCCTGGAGCCCGGAGAAAAACCCGCTTTCCGAGAATCATTTCAACATCCTGTTCCATCGTATGCTGGCCTATATGCATTCCCAGGAAGCATACGCCCAGGATTGTCTGATCGGCAGCGTGGCCGAACATCAGATTCCCATCCGGATCATCACCGAAACCGCCTGGCACAGCCTGTTCGCCCGGAGCATGTTTTACCAGATTAGGGACCCAGAGCGGCTGGCGGCCTTTGAACCGGCATTTACCATCATTCATGTGCCCGGTTTCACCGCCATTCCGGAAATGGACGGGACCCGCTCCTCCGCGTTCGTGATCGTCAATCTGAACAAAAAGCTCATACTGATCGGCGGATCGAGTTACGCGGCGGAAATCAAGCAGACCGTTTTTACCGTGGCCAATTACCTGATGCCGGAAAATGTTTTTTGCATGCGGAGTTCGGCAAATATCGGCATAGACGGAGATGTCGCCATCTTCATGGGCCGGGAGGAGACAGGCAAAACCACCCTGGCCGTGGACCCGGACCGGAAACTCATCGGGGATCATGCCCATGGCTGGAGCGAAAAAGGGATCTTCAGCCTGGAATGGGGCGGGTATGCCAAGCTCTTGAACATCGATGCGGCCCAGCAGTCGTCCATCCTTGCCTGCACCCGCAAGTTCGGAACCATCCTGGAAAATGTCGCCATGGACCCGGAAACCCGGCGACTCGATCTTGCGGACCAGCGTTTGACCGAAAACACACGGGCCGCTTATCCCATATCCCATCTTCCCAATGCCCTGCGGGAAGGGATATTTGCCCATCCCAAACATCTGTTTCTGCTGACCTGCGACGCCTTCGGCGTGTTGCCGCCCATTGCCCGGCTGACCCCGGAGCAGGCGGTGTATGCGTTCATGACCGCCTATACTTCCAAATTCATCCAGACGGCGCCCGGCGAGTTTGAACCCAACATCATTTTTAGCGTGGTGTTCGGCGATACCATGCTGGCAAAGCCGGCCCATGAATACGGAAAGAGGCTCATGGAAAACATCCTTAAATACGGCACCACCTGCTGGCTGGTCAATACCGGATGGTGCGGCGAGCCCAGCTACAAAGGAAAGCGCATTTCCATCGACGTTTCCCGGGCACTGGTTGCGGCCGCGGTTACCGGCGAACTCTCAAAGGTCTCTTTTGAGGCGGACCCGGTGTTCCAGTTTGAAATACCGTGCGAATGCCCGGGCGGCGTGGTGCCGGCCAAACTGCTCAATCCCAGGGAATCGGCCGAGGACGCGGGCGAGTTTGAAATGCGGGCCATGCGTCTGGTGACGGCGTTCCTCGAGAATTTCCAGCAATACGAGGATATGGTGCCCGAGGAAATGCGGGCCATGATGTCGCGCATCATCACCATCGACGACAAGCTGGATCTGGAGGAATTCTTCTCAATGTAACGATTTCATCATATTCTGTATCTGGAATACTTCATCGTTGAAAGGTGAGCATTGCGCCCTGGGCTGGATTTTTTCTGCGGATTCCTCCCCCTCGGACTGTTCGCGGCAAAAGGTTAGTCGCTGCTTTTTGTGAAGCTTGTTAACCTTACGAACAACGGACCAAATAGAACGTAAAATGCACCAAGCGACATCAACAGATAAGCAAACAGCAGCGCTGATTCTGATCTAAGAAATGAAAAGCCCGCGACGAATACCATGCAAGGAATAAATAGAACAGGTTTTTTAGTGGGTTTGGGATAACGGAAATTAGTCACTTGCAATACACCAAAAACGAAAATTCCGACAAAAAACAGAATTGAAATCATTCCTGCTTTTCTTGGACAATGAGTATCAAACTGGTTTTGCCG
>CAYZXZ010000005.1:30062-38280 GCA_964481615.1 uncultured Desulfobacteraceae bacterium
TTTAATAAAGTGCTCTCCGGCTGCAATGTATAGGTGATAAATATGAAAAGCGCAACAAAACCAGCGCTTACGGTAATCGGTAATCCGGTATATCCCCCTTGACCCCGCTGAGGGTCTTTTGCTTTAAATTTCGCCAGACGCACAACGCCCGAAAGCGCCAAAAAAGAAGGCAACAACATGTGCCAAACGTAAAACTCCTCCCCCAGGGTGGTCACTCCAAAAATCAAAACAGCAGGAGCAATTCCAAATGCGGTCATATCGACAAAGGTGTCCAATTCCGCTCCGAATTCACTTTGCCCTTTTAACCAGCGGGCAAGATTGCCATCCAAACCATCAAGAATCATCGCAAGCATAATCAAACGAGAAGCTAAATTAAAACAGTTTGTATCCTCGGTCGCTATCCCCTGAATCGCAATTAATATACTGAAAAAGCCGGCAAGCATTGCCGCGATTGTCACTAAATTGGGAAGCACCTGCCTCCAGTCAATTCGCAATTTGGTTTCGGAATTAGAGGAAATAATCACGATTGCGTTCCTTTTGGAATTATTTTGGCGATCACCGACTCCCCTGCTCTCACAAACTGGTCTTGTCGACAAGTCAGCTCGATGCGATCAGCAGGATAATACATGTCAAGCCGTGACCCGAATTTCATCATACCAAACGACTGACCTGCCTGGACAGAATGCGGTTTATCATGATCCAGCCAATAAACAACCCGGCGACAAACCGGTCCGACAATCTGAGTAAGCAGACAGGGTAGTTGCGCATTCACAATTAAAATCGCATTATGCTGATTTTGGTCTGACGATTTTTCATCAAAAGTGAATAGCCGTTTGCCGGGAAAATAACCAAGAAAACGAGCAGTCCCATTAAATGGCATACGATTGACATGCACATCAAACAGGCTGAGAAAAATACTGATGCGTAACACGTCACCGTCACCAAAAAGCGCCATATCTTTATTTGAAAGAATAGAACGTTTCGCGGTTTTGCGAAACGCATCCTGGCCAAGCGTCGTCAATCGTGCCACATGGCCGTCAGCGGCAGCAAGCACCAATGATGGATCATCGGGCGCGATTCTGGGCGGATCGCGAAAAAAATATAGCATATAGCCGCCGAGAATCACAAATATCAGCAAGGCAGCAATCAATGCTGTTAATCCCGATAACCCGGACAATCCACCAATTATCCCGATAATCAAGGCAAATAACAACGAAATCAACAAAAATGGAGCGACTTCAGGTCTGAATTTCATCATTTAAATCGTAACCCCCTGTTAAATTTGTTTTTAACTATACAAAAGAAATTCGACACAACTGTATCATGACTTTTTCCGTTACGCAGTTCATGCCATTTCTCCTTTGCTGTTTTTTTATAGCCGACAAATGGCAGGATGTCCATCCATACTACAAAAAGTGAGCATTTTAGTCAAAAACGCAGCACGTTTTTTTCAAAAGACAGTGTGGCGAAATAATCGTCCATGGTTTCAGCCCGACGTATCCGCTCTACGGACCCGTCGGGCCTCAGCAGCAGTTCCTGTGGCCTGAGGGCGGCGTTGTAATTAAAGCCCATGGCATGGCCGTGTGCCCCGGTATCCTGGATGACCAGCAGGTCGTTGTTGTCGATTTTCGGAAGATTTCTTTGAATGGCGAACTTGTCGTTGTTTTCACAGAGAGAGCCCACCACGTCCACCATTTCCGCGGGGCCGTTTTCAGGGTCCTTGTCTAAAACGTCGATATGATGGTAGGCGCCGTAAATGCCGGGCCGCATCAAAGACGACATGCAGGCATCCACGCCGATATAGGTCCGGTAGATGTCTTTCCGGTTGATGGCCCGGGTTACCAGCACGCCGTGGGGGCCGGTCATGTAGCGCCCGCTTTCCATGTAGAGTCTGGGCATGTATCCGTGAACGGACGCAAATTCACCAAACAGCGCCGTGATTTCCCGACCCATGGCGTCGATGTCAAGCGGCGTGTCTTCGGGTCGGTAGGGGATTCCCAGCCCGCCTCCAATATTAATGAACGCAAACATGATGCCGGTTTCCCCGGAAATAAAGGCCGCCAGGTCCAGCAGCATCCGGGCGGTTTCCACCATATAGGTGAAGTTGCGTTCATTTGAGGCCAGCATGGCATGAAGACCGAAACGGCGGACCCCCAGATCCATGGCCTGCCGGTAGGCGTCGATGACCTGGTCATGACTGACGCCGTACTTGGCCTCCACCGGGTTGCCGATGATGGCGTTTCCCGTGCGGCGTTCGCCGGGGTTGTAGCGGAAACTGATGATCTCTGGCACCTGCGGGAGTTTCGGGATCATGCTGATGTCATCGAGGTTGAGGATGGCGCCGCCGTCGGCGAAGGCTGCGGTGAAATCCGCGTCCGAGGTGTTGTTGGATGTAAAGAAGATCTCTTCTCCCCGGGCTCCGATGGATCGGGCCAGGACCAGCTCGGGAATGGAGCTGCAGTCAAAGCCGAAGCCCATGTCTCTCATGATTTTCATGATCTCCGGGTTGGGCAGTGCCTTGACCGCGAAGAATTCGTTAAAGCCGGCGATACCTGAAAAAGCCCGCTTGAGTGAATTTCCGGTGTTGCGAATACCGGTTTCATCGTATATATGAAAAGGTGTTCCTAAATGATCGGAGATATCCCGCAAATGGGGAAAAAGCCGCTGCTTGAAGTCGTCGGTCATGGGCATGTGGTGAGGCCTCCCTGGATTTTTTATTTTACAAACACATCACTGGCATCAAGATTTTTACCATATGCGTTTTTTGACGAGTTTTCAAGACAAGAGCGCAGACGGGGGACGTCTGAAAGAATTTTTCCGGATTTATTTCTAAAATTGTACCAGAAGGAGGCGTTTGGGAGAATATAGTGATGAATATATATAAGTTATTATTGAATATTTGATTCAACGCGGACGCCTGTGAATTTTATTGAATTATTCCCTTGACATAACAATCGTTTAACGTCAATAATAGGAACGATTTGATTTTTCATACCGGCTTCCGAACGCCAGCGACGGTCGAAAACGGGTCTTTTTTCCGTTATGTAATGAAGACGAACTTTAGCTCAGGGTGAACATGTTGAAGCAACTCGTCCATACCCCGGCAGCATTGTTTTCCTTTGTCACCGACACGATCTTTTTTCCCCCGAACATTCCGGCTGTAATAACCGTTTTCCCAAAAGCGAGCAGGGCATATCATGTTTTTCGGATCTAAAAACCAACTCGTCGGACTCGATATCGGCTCGAGAGTCATCAAGGTGGCCGAGGCCCAGGAAACAAAAAAGGGCTGGGCGTTGAAAAAATTCGGGACCATTGATATCGCTCCCGGCATCATTGAGGAAGGGGTGATCAAGGATCCACAGGCGGTTGCAGTCGCCATCCGCGAGCTGTTTCAAAAGGCCGGCATCCGCCAGAACAATGTCGCCATCTCCATCGGCGGGTATTCAGTGATCGTCAAGAACATCACCATCCAGAATATGCCGGAAGATCAGTTGCATGAATCCATCAATTTTGAAGCGGAGCAGTACATCCCCTTTGACATCAATGATGTGAATCTCGATTTCCAGATACTGGGCACCAGCGAACAGAACCCGAACCAGATGAACGTGATGCTGGTGGCGGCCAAAAAAGACATGATCAGCGATTATGTCAACCTTATCGACCTGGCCGGCCTGAGCATTAGCATCATCGACATCGACGCGTTCGCCCTGCAGAATGCATTTGAAATCAATTATGATGATACCGCCGAAAATATCACTCTCATCGACATCGGCGCGGGCAAGACGTCGGTTAATATCTTAAAAAACAAAATGTCGGTGTTCATGCGCGATGTTTCTCTCGGTTGCAACCAGATCAACAGCCGCATTGCCGACACGGCAAACTGTTCAACGGCCGAAGCCGAGGCGATCAAGCTCGGCGGCAAGTCGGACCAGATCGCACCGAATGTGCTAAGCAATATTTTCCGGTCCGTTGTTTCCGACTGGAGCGATGAAATCCGGCGGGCCATGGATTTTTTTTATTCCACTAATCCGGATGACGAGATAAAAAAGATATTTCTTTCCGGCGGCGGCGCGAATATCAAGGAATTCAGGGAAATGCTTGCGACCCAAACCGGCGCGGAAGTCTCTCGGATCGATCCTTTACAGAAATTTGTCATAGATGACCATTTAGATTCGGCGTATATTAAAAAGATGGCGCCTCAGGCCGCCATTGCCATGGGACTTGCCATCAGAAGAACGGACGACAAATGATACGCATCAACTTATTGCCCTACCGGGCCGCGCGCACCAAGGAAAATGTCCGGAACCAGGTGTCGGTCTTTATCCTTGGGATGATCCTTTTGCTGGTGATACTGGTGATGGGCCAGGGATTTCTGTCGGCCCGGACCAATAGCATGGTCAACAAGCTTGACGGCCTTCAAAAGGAAGTGACCAAATACGAGGCAACTGCTAAAAAGGTCGAGGAATACAAGGCCGGGTTGCAAAAATTGCAGCAGCAGATCGAGATTGTCGGCCAACTGGAGGCCAAGAGGGAGGTCCCGCCCGTTCTGCTGGCGAAAATCGCGGACGTGGTGGTCACGGGCCGTATGCAGTTCAAACGACTGATGGTCAATGATCAAAACGTGGCCATCGACGGCGTGACCTTAGACAATGAAACCGTCGCGGAATTCATGACGCGACTGGAACGAACGGGATTGTTCGCCAATGTCGCCCTGACCAGCTCCCGGCAGATCATTGAATTAGACGTGGAGGTCAAGGAATTCAAACTGGTTTGCACGCGAAAGATTGAAAAGACGGCCCAGCCCGAGGTTCAGGCCCCCGCGGTTGCAAAGAAGCCCCGTAGTAGGTAGAGGATAAAAATGAAAAAAATCGGACTCTCACTGGATGCCGTCGAACCCCTGATTCAGAAAATCGCCGCGCTCACCAAGCTCCAGCGGATTCTTATCTCCGCAGGCGCGGTGGTATTGGTGATCGGTTTGTTTGTCGGGCTGCTCTACTGGCCGCAAGTCGAACGCCAGGGCCAGTTGAGCAAGCAGATTACGGATACCGATGCCAAGCTCAAACAGGTCAAGGCCACTGCCGATACCCTGCCGGCATACGAAAAACTGATGGCGGAAAAACAGGCGGAATTCAATATCGTTTCCCGGAAACTGCCGGAAACCGACGAGGTGCCCCGGTTGCTCAGCAGTGTTTCCGAAGCCGGCAAGGACGCCGGTCTGGTTTTTCTGCTGTTTCAACCGGAAAAGGAAGTTCCCAAGAATTTTTACGCGGAGATCCCGGTAAAGATGGAGCTTTCCGGCACATACCATGATCTGGGGGATTTTTTCGATCGTCTGGCCCAGATGGCGCGGATCGTCAATATCAAAAACTTTGAGGCAAAAATAGGCCAAGCGGCAAAGGGCAAAGGAAAAGCGCAAGTCAAGGATAAGGATGCGCACGGCGCCATGACCATCGCGGTGATGGGAGAGACGTACAAGTTTATAGAAAAGGCGCCGGAGGAGCCAGCCGCCGCCAAGGGTAAAAAACCTCCAAAAAAGAAATAAAAAGCCGATGATAAAGAAGATCCTTTCTTACATTGTATTACTGTCGGGATGCACCGTTTTTGCATGCATTGATCCGGCTGCGGCGGTTTCGGAAGCCGGACGCCATATCAGCAACCGGATTAAAATCGAACGGCCCGGAATGCCGGTCGCGCCGGAAGTAAAGGAAATAAAGCCGGAGATGCCGCTGACAACGGAACCGGAATTGATCGAGGCGCCGGCTGCACGACCGGAACCGGTGACCGTCAAATCCGATGTCCCGGAAAAGCCGGAAAAAGCCGTTGCCGTTCTGGCTGTGGAAGATTTGATGGCATCGCAGGTGCCGGGGCGGTTTTACAGCCGTAAAGGACGGACGAGTCCTTTTGAGCCCTTCCTTTTCAGCCAGGAATCTGACGCGACTCCCACGGAGCAGGAACAGCTTCAGATCCGGGCTCCCCAGACACCCCTGGAAAAAATGGATCTGTCCCAGGTCCGGCTGACCGGTATCCTGAGGGCTGCCGGTAAAACGCGCGCGCTGGTGGAAGAGGCCTCGGGAAAAGGGTATGTGATCAATGAGGGGACCTTTATCGGCAACAAAGGCGGTCATGTGTCGAAAATTCTGCCGGATCGGGTTATCGTCGAGGAAAAATATCTGGACATTTACGGCAAGATCGCTGTCCGGGAAAAGGAATTGAAACTTCAGAACTGAACCTGGAGAATAAAGAAGATGGTTGATCCCAGAAATGTATTGACGGAAAAGAGAATCGGGCGCGCCATATGGGGAATCGGTTTGCTGCTCTGTTTTTTATGCGCTGCATGCGCCAAGCAAGGACCGCAGACGGCCGCGGATATCCCGGCTGCGATTGCAACCGGGCAGAAGCAGATCACCGGTATCCGGGTCGACGGACCGGCCGCCGCCGGAGAGGCGGACCGGGTGGTTATCCGGGCCGGCAGCGAACTTGATTTCACGGCCATCAAACAGTATGACCCTCTGGGCATCATTTTATATTTTCCGGGAACCCTTGTGGGAGATGTGGCGCCTCGCTACACACCGGACAGTAATGCGGTGGCGTCCATCAATACCGCCATGTCGCCGGACCGGACCGGCGCGAGGGTTGAGATCGTTCTGAAGCGGGATATGGCCTATGAAGTCCTCCGATCCGGAACCGACCTCGAGATTTCCCTGGTTTCTGATGCCATTCGTCTTGATGATATGCCCGCCGCCGGTGATTTGGGCCCGGCGTCCCCGGTTGTCGAAGCCGATATCCGGGATACGACCAGAGACGATGTCTATGCGCAGCCGGCCCGGACTGCTCCGATTGCGACCGCAACCCCCGGAACTCCGGCGGTTGTCAACCGGATCGATTTTTCCAGCCGGGAAGAAGGCCGCTCCGCCGTGATCATCGGCACCACCGTTCCGGTGCGATATGAACTCTCCCGGTTTTCCGATAAGGCCCTGCGCCTGCGGCTGTTTCATGCCCGCCTGCCCGAACACCGCCAGCACCGGCCCCTGATCACCACCCGTTTTGAAAGCGCCATCGATCGCATCAGTCCCATGCGGACGCCGGACATGGCCGGGGCCACCGACATCGTCATCGAGCTTCGGGAATGGGTCCCTTACCGGCCGGTCCAGGAAGCCGATACCCTGACTCTTTATTTTGATCCGTCAAACATAGCGCCTCGGACAGTGGAAGCGGCCGCGCTTCCGGACTGGCAGGCGGCCATAGCCGCGTCGTATCGACCCGACGACCCGACCACCCGGCAGCCCGTTGTTCCCGATGCGGACCTGTATGCGCCGCCCGCGCCCATGCCCGCCGGTCCGGACCGTATCCTGTCGGCGCTTGACCCCCCGCAGCATTTCACGGGGCAAAAAATTGCCCTGGATTTTCATAAAACCGATATCAAGAATGTTTTTCGAATTCTCCAGCAGGTCAGCGGCAAGAATTACGCCGTGGACAAGGACGTGACCGGCGAGGTCACCATCGCCCTGGAAAAACCCGTGCCATGGGATCAGGTGCAAGACCTGATCCTGAAGATGAACAGGCTGGGCAGCATAGAGCAGGGCGATATCATCAGGATAGCAACCATGGCGACCCTCCAGGCTGAAGAAAAAGCCCGGCAGGACCAGATGGAATCCGAGCGGCTCCGCCAGGAACAGGAAGTCAAGCTCGAACCTCTGGAAACCGCCTATCTTACCATCAATTACGCGACTGCCAAGACGGAAATCGAACCCCACCTGAAAGACATCATTACCAAGGACAGAGGGACGGTCACCATTGACGGCCGCAACAACCAGATCATCCTCACCGATACCCGGGCCGTGATCAACCAGGCCCGACAGATTATCGCCGAGATTGACAAGGTCACGCCCCAGGTGCTGATCGAGGCCCGGATCGTCGAGGTGAGCGAAAATTTCGGCCGCGAACTGGGCATGTCCTGGGGCGTGGGCGGTGAAGATATTTACCGGAGCGATATGGGCGGCCAGTATTCCTATAATGTGGCCATGAATACGCCCTTTAAAAGCGACCCCCTGGGAAACAGTTCCGGAGCCATCGGCATGAATTTTACCCGCCTGAATGCCTGGGGCACCCCCATTGTTCTGGATGCGGCCTTGCGGGCCATGGAAGAACAGGGAAAAGGCAAGATCGTCTCATCTCCCAGGGTGCTGACATTAAACAACAAACCCGCGACCATCGAGCA
>CAYZXZ010000006.1:0-3327 GCA_964481615.1 uncultured Desulfobacteraceae bacterium
TTTTCGTGGCGTCCCCAACCGGATTTGAACCGGTGTTGCCGGCGTGAAAGGCCGGTGTCCTGGACCGGGCTAGACGATGGGGACGTATTTTTGTGGGCCGTGTTGGACTCGAACCAACGACTCTCTGCTTAAAAGGCAGATACTCTACCGTCTGAGTTAACGGCCCTCGGCATTAAATGCCGTTGTTTATATAAAAATATATTTATAATGATTTTGAAAAACCATGTCAATAAAAAAACGCCGATCTTTTTCACGGATTATTTCCGCCAGAACTCGGGCACCAAGAAGATGATCACCGTATAGATTTCAAGCCGCCCCAGGAGCATGCACCAGACCAGCAGCCATTTTCCGGGATCGGGGATCGCGGCGTAATTGCCCACCGGGCCGACAAGGCCCAGTCCCGGGCCGACATTGCCGATGGAAGCCGCCACCGCCGAAAATGACGTCACAAAATCCACGCCCATGCCGGCCAGAAGGATGGCGCTGACGGCAAATATCAGGATATAGAGGGCCAGGAACCCGAAAATGCTGCGGATCACGTCGTCGGATACGGTTTTGCCGCCGATTTTCACGCTGGTGACAGCCCGGGGATGCAGCAGGATGAACAGCTCCTTGTAGCAGTATTTCAGGCAGCACATGATGCGTACGCACTTCATGCCGCCGCCGGTGGACCCGGCCGACGCGCCGATAAACATGCACATCAGCAGGATCAATTGGCTCATGGCCGGCCACTGGTTGTAGTCGGCTGTGGCATAGCCTGTGGTGGTCAGGATGGAAATCACCTGGAACCCGCCGTAGCGCAGGGCGTCGCCGATCCCCTCATAGACGGAACCGTAAATATTGAAACTGATGATGACGATCAATATCAGCGTCAGTGCGACGTAAAACCGGCATTCGGCATCCTTCCAGAACGCCAGGGTCCGGCCCCGGAAAAACTGGTAATGCAGGGCGAAATTAACGCCGGCCATCAGCATGAAAAACATGATGACCAGGTCCACGTAAAGGCTGTTAAAATGAGCGACCGATGTATTCTTCGTCGAAAACCCGCCGGTGGGCATGGTGGTGAATGCGTGGTTTAGCGCATCCAAAAAGCCGATGCCCCCGAACATCAGCAGCGCCGTCTGGGCAAACGTCATGGCAGCGTAAACCTTCCAGAGGATCATGGCCGTATCCCGGATGCGGGGCTTGAGTTTATCGGGAACGGGACTCGGGACCTCGGCCTTGTAGAGTTGCATGCCGCCGACCCCCAGAAAGGGGAGAATGGCCACGGACAGCACGATGATCCCCATGCCCCCAAGCCACTGGATCATGCTTCGCCAGAGCAGCAGTCCCTCGGGCACGACTTCGATATCCGTCAACACGGAGGCCCCGGTTGTTGTAAACCCGGACACGGATTCAAAAAACGCATCGGTAAACGTGGAAAACACGCCGCCCAGATAAAACGGAAGGGCCGAAAACGCCCCCACCGCAATCCAGCCGGCAGCTACGATGGCCATCCCCTCTCGCTGACTGATGTATTCGGTCCGTTCTCCCCTGCAGCAGATAACCAGGATCGCGCCCGCACCCATTGTTACACCCAGTGAATGGATCAGGGGGATCACGCTCGGGTCCTTAAACCACCACCCTGCCATCAGGGGGATCAGCATGGCCCCGCCCAGAAAAACCAGCAGGATGCCGACCATATAAAAGACATAGCGCCAGCGCATCAGAAAAACTCCAGTTTCACGGTGAGGATTTTTTCGATTTTCGGCACCACTTCCCGCTTGGCAAAGATGATGATCCGGTCATTGGGGGCAATGACGCTGTCGCCGGACGGGATTTCGATTTTGCCCTCCCGGATAATGCCGATCACCAGGGAACCCTTGGGCATCCCGACCTTTTTGAGGGGTTTTCCTACGATGTCGGAGGTTTCCAGGGCCTCGGCCTCCAGCAGTTCCGCCTGTTCATCGCTCAGTGTCCTGGCGGAAAGCACCTTGCCCCGCCGGATGTGCTGGAGAATGGCATTGACCGCCGACAGCCGGGGACTCACCACCTGTTCCAGCCCGATGGTCGACATCAGTGGAAAATATCCGAATTTGTCGAGCTTGGTGATGGCTTGGCGGGCTCCCATACGCCGGGCCAGCAACGATATCAGGATATTGGTCTCCTCATCCTGAGTCAGCGTGATCACCACATCCATCTCGCCGATGTTCTCTTCCTGCAGTAGCCCATGGTCGGACCCGTCGCCCCGGATCACCACCACATTGCTCACCTGATCGGCGATCTGGGCGCACCGTGCCGGGGACCGCTCAATGAGCTTGGTGTAAATGGACTGCTTTTCCATTTCCCTGGCCAGCCGCAGCCCGATTCCACCCCCGCCGATGATCATGGCCCTCCGTACCGGATTATGATGCTTGTCAAAGGCCTTGAGGATATTTGCCAGCCCGCTCTCTTCGCTGACAAAATAGATCAGGTCTCCGGGATACAGGCGGTCGTCGCCCCTGGGGATGATCATCTTGCCCTCGCGCACCACGGCCGCGATCAGGAACCGGCCCCCGACCCGGGCCGGCAGGTCGGCCAGCCGGATACCCGACAGCCGGGCATCCTTGTCCATATATATGCCCACGAACTTGAGGCGGCCGTCGGCAAATTCACCGATATCCACGGCCCCTGGCACGCTCATGAACAGGCCGATGGTCTTGACTACTTCGATTTCCGGGTTGATCAAGGCGTCGATATGGGGGGCGGACTCCTGGAAAATCGTATGATAATGATCATAGTCGCCCTTGCGGATCCGGGCCAGTTTCTTGATGGACGGTGCGATGATATCGGCCACCAGGCAGGCCACCAGATTGACTTCGTCACTGTCGGTCACGGCCAGCAGGATATCGGATTCCCTGACGTCCGCCTCTTCCAGCAGCACCGGGCTGCTGCCGGACCCGACAACGGCTTCCACATCGATCTTCTCCGCCACCCGGGCCACTGCTGCCGGGTCCGTGTCGATGACCACCACATCCTTATTTTCATGGGCCAGGCGGCTGGCGATATGGAAACCAACCTGCCCGGCGCCGACAATGATGATTTTCATGATTTACCCTTTTTTGAGCCGTTGCATCAGTCGCGTATACCGCTGCCGGGTTTTATCGTTTTTGACGGCGATAGCAAGGGCTTTTTTAGTGCCCACCAGCACCACCAGACGGCGACCCCGGGTCACGGCCGTATAAATCAGGTTTCGCTGGAGCAGCATGTAATGCTGCATCAGCACCGGCACGATCACGGCCGGGTATTCCGATCCCTGGGATTTGTGAACCGATACGGCATAGGCAGGGACCACTTCATCCATCTCAT
>CAYZXZ010000006.1:3337-37032 GCA_964481615.1 uncultured Desulfobacteraceae bacterium
AATCGTAACTGACAAACCGGCCGTCAACGTTGACGATCACTTCCCGGTTTTCACGGTTGATGCGGGAAATGCGGCCGATATCGCCATTGAAAACGCCTTTGTCGTAGTTGTTTCTGATCTGCATGACCTTGTCGCTGTTGCGATAGATCACATTCCAAAGGACCAGTTCCTCGCCTTTTGGATTGAGGGTTTTCTGGAGTTCGACGTTGAGATTGGCCGTGCCAACGATCCCGCGGTGCATGGGGGAGAGCACCTGAATGTCGGTTGCGGGATGAAAACCGAATTTCTGCGGAATGCGACGGGCCGTCAGTTCGAGAATAATCTCTAAAACCCGCTCGGGCGATTCCTGCTCGATAAAATAAAAATCCGACTCGGCGCCATCGTCGACCGGCTCGGGCAGCCGGCCCTGGTTGATGCGGTGGGCATTGACGATGATCCGGCTCCTGCGCGCCTGGCGGAAAATCTCGTTTAACCGCACCACCGGCACCACACTCGAAGCGATCACGTCATTTAACACCTGACCCGCGCCCACGGACGGGAGCTGGTTGACATCCCCCACCAGGATAAGGGTGGCGCCCGGCGGAACCGCCCGCAGCAGTTGAAACATCAGGACGGTGTCGATCATGGAGGCTTCATCCACCACCAGCAGATCGCAGGCCAGCGGATTTTTCTCGTTTTTCTGGAACCCGCCCTTCTGGAAATTATACGAGAGCATGCGATGGATCGTGCTGGCCGGATGGCCGGTGGCCTCGCTCATCTGCTTGGCGGCCCGGCCGGTGGGCGCCGCCAGAAGAACCCTGACGCCCAGCCGGGAAAAAATCGCAAGGATGGCCCGGATGATGGTGGTCTTGCCTGTGCCGGGCCCGCCGGTGATGACCATGACCTTGTGACGGACGGCCCAGACCACGGCCTGGACTTGTTTCTCCGCCAGAGTGAAGGCCAGTTCAGTCTGGACCCAGGCCACGGCCTTTTCCGCGTCAATATCACGGATGAATTTCCCGGTTGCGGCAAGCTGCCGCAACATTCGGGCGATTCCGGTTTCGCAGGCGTAATAATGGGAGAGGTAAACCATTCGGGGATCGGTTCCGATATCCGCGGCCCCCTCGAGAGTCTCGATGATGATCCGGTCGTCGGCAGCGACCCGCGGCAGTTGGGCCGCCACCTGGTCCGGATCAACCCCGAGGATCTCCCGGCTTTTTTCAATCAGGCGGTCCCAGGGGCAGCAGACATGGCCGTCATCGGCCAGTTCGAAAAGAACATAGAGGATGCCGGCCCGGATACGCACCTCCGAATCTTTGGCAAAGCCCAGACGTTCGGCGATGCGGTCCGCGGACAAAAATCCGATGCCCCGGATGTCGGCGGCAAGCTGGTAGGGATTGGCGGTGACGGTTTCAATGGACTTGTCGCCGTACTGCTTGAAAATCTTGACCGCAAAACCGGCGCTGACCTGGTGGGACTGAAGAAACATCATCACCGATCGGATTTCCCGCTGCTCGGCCCAGGCGGCCCGGATCATGTCCACCCGCTTGGCGCCGATGCCGGCGATCTCTGTAAGCCGGCCGATATCGGCTTCGATGATATCAAGGGTTTTTTTGCCGAAATGATCCACGATCCGCTCGGCGGTTTTCGGGCCGATCCCCTTGATCAGACCGGAACCCAGGTATTTCTTGATGCCATGGACCGTGGCCGGCGCCGTTGTCTTGAAATTTTCGATTTCAAACTGTTCGCCGTACCGGGGATGCGTCTTCCATCGGCCCCGGAGCTCCATGACTTCTCCCGGCAGGGGCTCCATGAGATTGCCGACAACGGTGACGACCCGTTGGGAGCCCCGGACCTTGAGGCGGGCGATGGTGTACCCGTTTTCCGGATTGGCATAGGTGACATGTTCAATCTGGCCGGACAGGTCCACCCGCATGCGCGGGGCTTGCTCTGCTGGTGAATCGGGATCGGTCATGACAGGAGGCGATCCTCCTTCGGCCCTGTCGCACCCGCCGCAAAGACGGCGCGAACGACTTTGATAATTGCGATGCCCGGATCAGGAACCCTGTTCTTCTGGTTCCGGCGATTGTGGCGCATCGGCCCCGGATTCCGGTGCGACTGCTCCTTCTGCTTCAACAGGCGGCGATGCGGCCTCCGATGTTTCAGATTCCGGCGACTCCGATATTTCGATCCCTTCATCTTCCACTGGCTGAGTTGCAGGCGCCGTTGCTTCTTTTGGCTGTTCCGATACGATGGCCACCGGCACTTTTCCCCCGGCAGTCGGAATCGGGACCCCGGCGGATTCCGCTTCCGCGGATGCGGGAACAAACATCTTTTCTTTGGCCGGCTGATAAAAGATGGATTCGGGGTATTCGGTCACCAGCCGTTTCAAGGCTTCTGCCCGATGATCGGTCCGGCCCTGTTTTTCATGGATCCGGGCCAGGTTGAACAGCACGTGATCCTTGGCCACAGCATGAGGATCGGCCAGGACCCGGTTGAAATATTTTTCCGCCTCATCCATATCGCCCCTGGCTTCATAGGCATAGGCCAGGCCGTTGTTGATCAGACCGGTAAAATCATCCTGGTCCTTGAAAGCGGCCAGGGCCTTCTGGTAGGCATCAATGGTCTCATCATACTGTTTCATTTCAAAACAGATATCGGCGTATTTGATCAACGCGGCCCGGCCCGCGCCGGTGGATCCGTACTGATCAATGACGGCCCTGAAATCGGCCTTAACCTCTTCATACGCGGCAAAATCGGGACTGCTATTGCTCTGCATGATCCCGTGGTACTTGACAACAGCCGTTCCGAACAGGGCCGCGGCCCGATCCTCTGATTTCTGCCGGAAATAGACCATGCCGGAAATCACCGCCGCCACCAGCACCAGGGCAATGGCGGCCATGATGATCTGCTGCTGATAGGTTTTTGCAAATGTCATGACCTTTCCGACAAAGACCATGAACGGGTCTGGTTCCTCGAGCAGTTCCTTACGGGATTTTTCCTCAGCCATTTAATTTCTCCTTGTTAAAAAAGGGACGGATTTGAAATCCGCCTTTTTTTTAAATGATTTGCCTGATCCGTTCCCACCCGTCTTCGGGGATGCCGGCGCCGATGACCCGGCAGACTTCCCGGCCGCAGGCCGATGCAATCTCCCCGCTTTTTTCAATGGTCAAACCGGACGCCAGTCCATAAAGAAACCCCGAAGCCCACAGGTCTCCGGCGCCGGTGGAATCCACGGCATCATCGCAGACCAGCGGAGCGATCTCGATTTTCCGGTTCCGGTGGGCCACCCGGCTCCCCTTGTCCCCGAGCTTGAGCACCGCCATGGGCACATCCACGGCTAGGGCTTCCAGCGCCCGGGCCTCGCCGGCATGCCCGGTATATGCCCGGGCCTCGTCCTCGTTGGCGATCAGAATATCGACATATTCAGACACCATCTCTTTTAAAAAAGGACCGGCCTGCTCCACCACATTGAAACTGGCAAGATCCAGGCTGACAAGCGCTCCGGCGGTTTTTGCCGATGACAGGACCGCCCGGAGCAGCCCGGGATTAAATACCAGATATCCCTCCACATGGACCACCGCCGCATCCGTGAAGATGCCGACCGTGATCTCCTCGGGCCGCATTTCCGAAGCCGCGCCCAGGAAGGTGAACATGGACCGCTGGGTATCGGGCGTGATCACCGAGAGCACGCACCCCGTCGGCAGATCCGAATCAAACAGCACCGCATCCACATTGCCGCTTTGCAACCCCCGGATAAACAGGCCCCCCAGATCGTCTTTTCCCAGTTTTCCCACAAATCTGGCCCTGCCGCCGAGTCTGGCCACGCCCATGGCCGTATTGCAGGCGGACCCTCCCGGAACCACCGACGGCCGTGAAGACGCTCGGGCGATCAGATCGCCCAGAAAGACACGGTCCACCAGGTTCATGCCGCCCTTGGCAACCCCTAGTGTTTCGATAAAATCATCGGGTTCCCGGGCCAGCAGATCCACCAGGGCCGATCCCACGCCCACGATGGTTTTACGATTTCCATTGATATCGAATAGTTGCATATGTCTCACCAGACCAGCATCTGGTGCATCCACCCGGTCTCGCCGTCGGCATGCTGGACTTGCAGCCATTCACCCTTGCGTTGCAGCACCCGGAAAGGAACGCCCTTGTCCGCCCGGAACACAACATCATCATTCGTGCTCGGACCGGAACGGATATTACACCGGTCTTTTATTACGATCACGGTCTGGATCTTGTCCACCAGGGTCTTGCTGAGCCAGCCTTTTGTTCCTTCAAAATCTTTGAAATAATACCATGATCCGGTTTTATCCTTTTCAATGACCTCTATGGGCGTGTACTGCTCCGCTTGCCACAGCACCTCATGCTGGGTGCCCGGACCGGACCGGACATTGGCTATGGACGCGGACACAGCCAGCCGCTCGGCAGAGGCCGCGCCGGCCACCGACAAGATCGCGCACAACACCATTGCCTGCATAAAAATCTTAAATTTCATCACTTCCCTCTTGCTTGGTTTCACCATTAATATTGACCTTACAATAACATCAACAATCATCTAACCTGTTGCCGGAGCATATGGTTTATTCAGCAAACATTGTAATCGATTTTGCCATGCTTCTTGATGCAGCGGCGCCAAAGCAGCCGCACTGTTTGAGCCCGCAAGGGCGAGTTTGCGGCTGAAGCCCCTGAACCATTTACCCGGTTATACGAATTCATGCGGCAGCCTTAAGACGGGTGACCGCCTCCTCAAGACCGTCGATGGACAGTTCAAACATGGGAAAAATCGCCCCGATCGCGCCGATGGTCCGGGTATAGGACCACATCCGCTCGGGAACCGGATTGAGCCATACGCTGTGCGGAAACGTGTCCGCCAGGAATTGCAGGCGATTGATGCTCGGCTTGCCGCTCCGCTCATGCGCGTAAATGGAGCCGTCCCGGGACATCAGTTCGTAGGGCGCCATGCTGGCGTCTCCCACCAGGATCAGCCGGGTGTCCGGATCCATGCGGCCGAGCTCGGCAACCCGTTTCGGTTTTTTGTACCGGGCCGCATCCTCCCAAAGGGTGTCATATATGGTATTATGAAAAAAATAGATTTTCAATTCCTTAAACTGGGACCGGGCGTAGGAGAAAAGCGTCTGGACAACGGGCACGTGGGGCTCCATGGACCATCCGCCGTTGTCTATGGCCAGGATTACCGCAAGCCGATCCTTTAAGTCCCGGTCGAACACGATCTCGATCTCGCCGGCATTCTTCATGGTCTGGTAAATGGTCTTGTCCACGTTGAGCCGGTCCCGGGGACCCACCGGCACCATGTTGCGCAGCCGTTTGAGGGCCTCGCCCATGAGGGCGTGGGTCAGGGGCCCGGACTTGGAGTAATCCCTGTACCGCCGCTCATTGGCGACCTTGACGGCGGACCGGTTCCCTGACACGCCGCCGACGCGCATGCCGCCCGGATGATGTCCCGAATGACCCACCGGCGAAGTGCCTCCGGTGCCGATCCACTTGTTGCCGCCGTCATGGCGCTCGGTCTGTTCCTTGAGCCGCTCCTTGAAATATTCCAGGAGTTCATCGGGACGCAATCGGCTGATCTCGGATTCATCCACGCCCAGGGCGTTGGCAATGGCCTTCGGGTCCTTGAGCCATTCCTCCAGCAGGGCCTTTGCAATCGCGTCCAGTTCGAATGCTTCCAGGTCGGGCATGTCGGCCCCTTCAAAATGGTGGGCGAACACCTGGTCATAAAGATCGAAATAGCGTTCGCTTTTCACCAGAATGGCCCGGGACGCCGTGTAAAAATCCCCCAGGGAGCGGATCAGCCCCCGGTTTAAGGCCCGCTGCAGCGTCAGAAACGACGTGGGCGACACAGGGACGCCCGCATCCTTTAATTTATAAAAAAAATTAATAAACATATTAAAACAAACGCCTTCTGCCGACCACGCTGCCGGCTGTCGCGTAATCCTGGCTCTTCTTAAACAGGATGCCCAGAAACGGCACATCCCCCTTGGCAAGCTGGGCCGGCCTAAAATCCGGGTCCATCTCCAGCGCTCGGATCCAGTTGATGAGTTCCCGGGTAGCCGGCCGTTTTTCCACGGCCTCGATCTCCCGTAATCTATAAAACATCTTCAGGGCGTTTTCCATCAATTCCGTATCCAGGCCGGGAAAATGCACGCCGATGATTTCCCGCATCATTTTCGGATCCGGAAACGCGATATGGTGAAAATTGCACCGGCCCAGAAATGGATCGGACAGGTCCTTTTTGGCGTTGGACGTAATGACGATCACCGGCCGGTGTCTGGCCCGGATGGTCTTGTCGATCTCGATGATGTCGAATTCCATCTGGTCCAAGACATCGAGCATGTCGTCCTGGAAATCCGTGTCGGCCTTGTCGATCTCGTCGATGAGAAGGACCGTCCGGTTGTCGGCGGTAAAGGCCTGGCCGATCTTTCCCATGCGGATGTAATCCTCGATCCGGCTCACGTCCCGGCTGGAATCGCCGAAACGGCTGTCGTTGAGGCGGGTCAGGGTGTCGTACTGGTAAAGGGCCTCCACCAGTTTCATGCTCGATTTCACGTTAAGCACGATCAGGGGCATGCGCAGGGATTCGGCAATGGCATGGGCCAGCATGGTCTTGCCCGTGCCCGGCTCGCCCTTGAGCAGCAGCGGCATTTCAAGATCCATGGAGATGTTGACGATTTTGGCCAGCTCTTCGTCCAAGACGTATTTGCCGGCGCCGCTAAACGTTGGTTCTCGCGTACTTTTGGTCATTGATGTTACCTTTGATAAAATTTTCGATATCATTGTTGACGGATACGGACCGAAATTTCCTGCGTCATTTCAATTACCCGGATGGCGTCGACCAGGGCCAGGGACCCGGTGCCGCAGCTCGGAGTGATCAGGGACTGGGCCGCAACAACCGCCGGGTCTACACCTAAGGCCGCGATCTGTTGCATATGGTTTTCAAGGCGCGCCAGCAGCGTGTCCGGATTTTCCCGGCGCACCCATTCCGGATCGCCGGTGGGCACGATCCCCCAGGCCAGAATCCCGCCGCGCTGGACAAATCCTCGGATTTTATCGGGATAGAGCATGAATTTGTCAAAAAACGAATACGCGTCAAAACTGACGATATCGGCCGAAGAATCAAGGATCAGGGACCAGTCGGTATTGGCGCACACATGGATACCCGCCAGCCCGCCGGCCGCGTGGATTTCGCGAATCACTGGCTCAAGGCACGCGGCAATATCTGCATTGGTCACGCTGATGAACGCCGATGACCCGAAACCGGCCAGGCCGGGCTCGTCTAAAAAAAGGATCACGGGCGCACCGTAAGATCTTAATTGCTCGGTCTGCCACCGGGCATTCATGGCGATGCAGGTCACGGCCGCATCCCGCAGGGCGTCATGATAAAAAATCGCGCGGCCGTCCGCATCGACAATGCCGGTGGCAAAGGTAAACGGCCCGGTAACCTGGCCCTTGACGGCCGCAGGCGGGGTCTTGCGGCGGTCCAGATAAGCCAGCAATTCAAAAAATCCCGGGCCCGACCGCCGGTCCAGGGCAAACCGGGAATCTGCCAGAAAAGTTTTGCCCCCGGTGATTTCCATATAGCTTTCAAAAAATCCCAGCAGCTCCTGATCAAAACCCGCTGCACCGGCATCAATAAACATCCGGCCCCCGTCCCGGACCAGGCCCGGCAGGGGTCCGGCAAACTGGACGAGCATCCCCTCGGCCGCAAACGCGGGCAACTGAATCCAGACCGGGATATCCGGACTGTATCGGTCCACCAGTTCAATGGCCGCCGCATGATCGTCTGTCGGCAGGCTGCCGATCCACGCGGACAGGCCGAAAGGTTTAAAAGCGGATATCATTGATGAAAATCCCATGTCCATGCTGTCATGCCCCTAAAAATTTTAAAATTAAATATTATAAAGGGCTGATCCGGACTTGACAAGCTTTTTATATTTTCTGTATTCTCAATCAGATACTATTTGACACGCCACGGGCTTTTCCATAGTGTGAGCAGCGCGCCGGCAAACCGCCGGCCCGGCGATGAAAATTCAGAAATATGCGGCGCCTGTCCGCGACAACCGGATTAAAAGGGGATCCCCCCTGAAATCGCGGCAGCGGAACCGAAGCGATGGACAGGGCCGCATGACAAAAAAGGAGGCAGGATATGTTTGGCATCGGATTGCCGGAACTGGTCGTCATACTGGTGATCGTACTCATCGTGTTCGGGGCGGGCAAACTGCCGGAGATCGGCGCCGGCATCGGCAAGGCCATCAAAAATTTCAAAAAAGCCACCACCGACGATCACGTGGAACAGGGCAAAATAGAAGACAAATCCACTAAAGAATAATTTTAATTTTCATACTCCATCGTAACCCGCAGCACCTCCTCTAACGTGGTGACCCCGTCGAGCAGCTTGATCACGGCGTTTTCCCGCAAACTGATAATGCCTTCGGCCCTGGCTTGGGTGATGATGGCCGCAAGATCCGTATTCTGGGTGGTCAGTTTCCGTAACGCCTTGGTAAAGGGCATGACCTCGTAGACCGCCACCCGGCCGAAATACCCGGTGCCCCGGCACTGGAAACAACCTTTTCCCTGATGCAGGGTCACCCGGCCGTTTTCCCCGGTGTCGACCCGGCCGCTGCCGCAGTTCCCGTGTATGTCAAGACCCAGGCGCCGCAACTCATCTCTTTCCATTTCATAGGCTTCGATGCATTTGGGGCAGATCTTGCGCACCAGTCGCTGAGACACGCATCCGGTGAGCACCGCCTGCACCAGGAAATACGGCACCCCGATGTCTAAAAGCCGGATGATGGCCGACGGCGCATCGTTGGTATGCAGGGTCGACAGCACCAGATGGCCGGTCAGGGCCGCCTGGACCGCATTCTGGGCCGTTTCCAGGTCCCTCATCTCGCCCACCATGATGATGTCCGGGTCCTGGCGCAAAATGTTCCGGATAATGGATGCAAAGGTGATCCCCACCCCGTGCTGCACCGCAATCTGGTTGAACTCCGGATGCACCATCTCGATGGGGTCCTCGATGGTGGTGACATTGATCCGGAGCGTGGAAATGCGCCGGAGGGTGGAATAAAGGGTGGTGGATTTGCCGGATCCGGTGGGACCGCACACCAGGACCATGCCGTGCGGCCGCTGGATCATCCGGTGGTAGCGATCGAAATCCTCGCCGGTGAACCCGAGCCCTTCCAAATCCTGAAACAGGATCTGGGGATCCATGATCCGCATCACCACCTTTTCCCCGAAAGCCACCGGCACCGAGGAAATCCGGATCTCCACCTCCACCTCCCCCTTGTTGGTCTTGATGCGGCCGTCCTGGGGCCGGCGCTTTTCGGCCATGTCCATGCGGGCCAGAGTCTTGATGCGGCTGACAATGGCGGAATGCACCTTTTTGGGCAGCTTGTAGACGGTATGCAGCACGCCGTCGATGCGCATGCGCACCCAGACGTCGTCGCGCTTGGGTTCAATGTGGATGTCGCTGGCCCGTTGCTCAAAAGCATATGAGAGGAGGTGATTGACCGCGTTGACGATATGCTGGTCGTTGGCCGGCAGCTCATCCGGGGATTTGAGCCGCACATACTGTTCCAGGTTGCCGAGATCCACGGCCGGCCCCACAAAAACCCGCTCGGCCTGGGCAATGGACCGTTTGAACCCGAACATCTCGTCGATGAGCCGGATAATATCGGTTTTGGATGCGATCACGGTCCGCACCGGCATCTGGGCAACCCGGGTGATGTCGTCGATGGCCTCGGCGTTGAAGGGATTGGACGTGGCCACCAGCAAAGATCCCTCCTGGATGGCAATGGGGAGCATCAGGTGTTTCATGGCGAAACTGCGGGGAATGGTGGTGGTGACCAGATTCAGCTCCAGCTTGACCGGGTCGATTTTTTTATAGGCCATCCCCCACTCGGCCGCCAAAACCTGAAAAATCGCGTCCTCATCCAGTTCCAGGACCGGATTATCGGCCCGGGAAAACTTAAGCGCCGCAATCACATCCACAATGGTGGTGGGATTGATGATCCTCACCCCGACCGGAATCTTTTTGCTCCGTTCGGCCTTGCTTTTCTCGATGCCTTCGCGGATGCGGTCTTTCTGCGAAAAAATCTCTTTGGCCTGGCCCTTTGTAATCAGCCCTTTTACGAGCAGGGCGCGGCAGACCGCTTTTTCGGAAAAAGGATCATGATTGTTTTTCTGCATATAGCCCTCGGCATTATGATGGGCAGGGTCGATGCAAACCTGATTTCTGCGGCTGAGGTATTCAACCCCCTTCTCCCGTTTCTTAACCTTTTTGCAGGAAAAACCACCTTTTGTCAATCATAGTCCGCGATCCGGAATAATACTGCTACCCCGCACAAAACAGAACGGGCGCCCGTCAGCCGGACGCCCGTTCATATTAAGGCCGTTACTGTTCAAGAAGCTCCGCTCAATCGGAAGCCGTCAAACCAACCCCGTTCTATTGCTGCCTGGTTGCGTCTTTGACCTGCTGCCGCAGGCGGGCGTTGTATTCATTGACCTTGTTCTGAAACAGTTCAATCTCCCGGTAATAGGCCCGGATGCGCATATTGACGTTGTTTATTTTATTCCGATGCACATTCCGCTGGGCATTGTTCATCTTTTCCATGGATACCGCGTTTAATCGCTCTTTTTCATCTTGCAGCTCATCAAACAGGGCGTCGAGCCGGGCCTTTTCCCGGTCCAGCGCATCTTCACTCATGATGCCGGGTTCCGCCAGCGGGGAGCCGGCATCCACTTCCGCGGCAAAGGCATCGCCCTTCGGCGCGTCCATCTCTGTTTTTGCGTCTTCCTCACCCACGGCCGAAGATCCCTCCGCCCCTATTGCGGCTTCTGCAAGGTCAGGGGCGGAATCGGGCCTGTTTTCCTGATTTTCAGCCGGGGTTTCCGGCGGCTCGGTTCGGACGCCTTCGTGCGTCATTATTTCCGGTCTCTGGTCTTCGGGGACTGTGGTGATATCGTCGGTAAACACCATGTTCCCCTTTTCATCGGTATACTGATAAAACTCTTCCGCGGTCCCCGAAGACGCCATGATCACCGGCAGAACAAAGGCCATAACCCAGATCAACGGTTTTTTCATTGATTCGCTCCTGTTAAAGTCGTCTCGGAACATCGTTGGAACAATCACATTGCTTTTCACTATTCAATCAACCGCCAGTATCTTACATTCGGTCCTGCCGGCGGTTTGTCCTCCATGACGATGTTGCCGAAAGTATCGTTGAGATACAATACGGTGCCGTCAAACCCGCTCATGGCCACCGGATCAAAGAGCATGGTGTCAAACCGCTTCCCGGTCGGGTAGTAGGTGTGGGTTTTGCCCATAGAATCGGTAAACGTAGCCTTGTCGGACTCATCGAACTTTCCATCATTGTTGAGATCGAACTGGGCTCTGTCCGGCTGGCCTCCACTGCACGCGCTTAGCGAATACAAATAGGACCCTGCGTTTCCGGAACAGGTTCCGGATTCAATGGTGTTGGACACGGCGATCACCACGCCGCCTCTGAGGATGGGATTCCGCACCACCCGTTCGGTGGCGTCCGGCAGCAGGTAATACCACCCGGCATGGGCATTGGCCTGCACCACGCCATCCGCCAGGGAAGGATCATAATAGGTAATGGGATTATCGGAGGTCATGCGGTAGGTTGTCCCGTCCACCACCACATCGGCCAGCTTGGTCTGTTCCACCAGGGTGGCAAAACCGATATTGGAAAGGCCGCCGCGGCCCTGCAAGGCGCCAAGGTGCTTGCCCGCGGGATTCTTTCCCGCCACGATCCAGTCCATTTCCCAGTCGTAAATGCCGTAGATGGCCTGTTTGGCCGAGTTGGACGTTATGTCGTCCTTGTTCAGATATCGGCCGGTGCCGAATGCCACAATGAATCCGACCCGGGAACGGTCGCAATGCCGCATGATGTCCGGTTCCGAGGTGATGGCCTGGACTTTTCCGTGCGGGTCTCTGGCCGTAAACAGGGGATTTCCGCCGTAAGCGATGCCCCACGCGGCCGAATTCGAATTGCTCAGGTCGAATTTCCAGAGGTTGCCGTCCAGGTCTCCGGCATAGACATAATCGACGGTGCCGTCAAAATTATAGTCGACAAGACCGGCGGAGGAGAGGCCGTTGCAGCCGTCGGCGCCGGTGTTTCCGGTGTCGAATTTCTTGATGATGGATCCGTCTTCGACTTTCAGCACATAAAGCACGGCCTTGCGGCTGGCGCTGGCATAGCCGTTGGAAAAAATAACGGCCGTTCCCGCATGGGTCTTGGCCACATAAGCCTGGCCGAATACATAGCCTACATCCGCGTCGGATGCCGCCGAAAATTCCCAGTTGAAAATCGTATTGGCGGTGGGATTGGACTTGGCTGTGGTGACGTTTAAGCAGTATACGCCCTTGCCGCCCTTCCCCAGCCCGCCGACCAGGTAATCCGGACCACCGGTGATTGAATTCACATGGGGAGTGGCGTCCACGAAATAGAGATGTTCATAGTCGGTGCCGGTAAATTCATCCAGTTGCGCATGCACCTGGCTGGGCACATAGGCGAACAGCTCCTCGCCGGTTTCCGCGTCAAAAGCGTGCATCATGCCGTCATTGGCGCCCACGTAAAGGACACCCTTGTGATAATACGGCTCGGAATGAATGATATCGCCGAGCATGAATTCACGGAACCGGAACCCGCCCACGACTTCGTTGCTGTGATCCCCGCGGATATAGTCCACCTGCGCGGCTGTCAGGCCCATGGTTCCAGCGTTGGCCGGGGAAAAATCCATGCCTGAATTGCCGTTGGAAGTAAAGATCTTACGGTCTGCCCAATATTTGTCCTCCAGTTCATCCCGGGCCGACCAGAGGGTGGTGCCGATAGCGCCGGTGGCGACTTCAACGGATTTGGCCAGCAGGTCCCCCCACCACCCCCCGGAATGATAAAGCCCCTGGTAGATGACGGTATCGACGGTACGCTGGACCGTGTTGGTGGTCACGGCCGCGGCAGCCCCCTGGCGCCTCTCGATATCGGACCGGATCTCCCGCAACCGCTGGATCAGTTCCATGGGATTGTCCGCATACAGGAACAGCCCCCTGGAGTTGACCGTGGCATGCCAGAGATCATCCATGGGATCCATGGGAGTGGGATTTCTGGGAGAAGGATCGGGATCTCCCCAGGTGGGGCATCCGGCATTGCACATGCACGCGTTGTTATTGTTGAAATCCGCGCACAGAGCGTCAAAATACGGATACGCTTTTCTAAGCGGTCCTTCCACCCCCAGGCTCAGGGCATAGGTGACCATGCGCTGGTGCCGGGCGTAATCAATATAATTGGTGGGCACCTGGTCGGCCAGGGAAGGGATCAGGTCCCGCTCATAATAACTCATGGCCCCGTCAGCAGCCGTGTTGTTGGCGTTATTTTTAAATACGCCGCCGTCATAGGGGGAATCAATGTCTGTATTGCCGTCCGGCGGGGCGCCGCGGTCGAAATTCTTGATGGTGGCCCCGCCCGTGGAAGACCCGTCCGTGATGATCAGGGCGTAGGCCTGCTGGCAGGTGCCGCCGTATTTGGCCTTGAAAAACGGATAGGTTCCCGGGGCCGTGGAATATCCCGGCCCGGTCAGCAGGGCCTTGTCCGCGGCATTGGCAAAGTTGCCGCCGCATTTTTCAAAATAATCTCCCATGTCTAAAATATCGGAGGGAAAGGGCCGGGCCGAGCCCGCCGCCGGCAGGTTGTAGAGGACATTTAGAAAATTGGCGGTCATGTCATAATAAATGCCGTTAAAATTGGTGTTGATCCAGACCAGTCCCTGCTTTTCGGTGGGCGGGCTGGTCATCATGCCCACCATCATGTTTTTGATTTCCGAGATCATGATGGCCAGGGCGTTCTGGGCCGAGGCCCGGCGGGTGCGGTAATAGGTGAACCAGTTGGCGAAATTCTGCATGTGGGTCTGATAGGCGCCCGCGCCAGGGGCCGGCAGGGGGCCGCCCTCTGCCGGCTTCAGGTCCGCGGGCAGGTCCGCGTAGGTCCGTTGTATCAGATCACCGTCATTGATCACGCCGTTTCCGTTGGCATCGACCAGCTGATAAAATTCCACGCTGCCCGCGCTGATCAGGTTGACCAGGTAAACATTGCCGTTGGCGCTTTTGATATAGAAATGGCGGCACTTGATCTCCTTGGGCGTAGTGGTGGCGCCACCGCTCCCGCCGCCAACTGGAACGAACCGGACGGCGTCCGCGCCGACTCGGGTGTTATTTGCCGGAATAACCTTGGAAAGGGCCACGGTGGCTTTACCAGTAAACGTCTGGTTGCTGAAAAGTTCTTTCCATCCGTTGGAATTTTGGGAAAAACCGGTGGCCGTGGCTTTAAGCGTGGCCCCGTCATAAAGCGTAAAATCGGCGGCGTCCGGAGAAATTTGATTGCAATAAATCCCGATGTTATAGGCGACCCCCGGGACCAGCAGGGTGGTCTCCCATGAGGCGGTCATGGCCAGGAGTCTGGCTTTATCCGTGTAATAGTGTCGATTGTTGCCGTAGCCCACGTTGGACGGGGCCCATTTGGACACGGTACCCCCACGAGTGAACTTTTTTTCCGCGGAATTGTCCGCATCGTCGACAACGACGGTGGGATGAACCGGTCCCGGCGGTGGTACCACGGCGCCGGATGACACCTGGTACGTGGCCCAGGCGCCGTTCAGGTTATACGCTGCGCCGCCAAGATTCTGGGGGTCCCAGGGCGGAGTGTTCACGTTCACGTTTGCCTTTGTGGGCCAGGGCTTGTATTCATTGCGGCTTCCCACATACGGATTGTAATACATCTTGTTGGTGATGCGGAACTGGGACTTCCAGGCATCCCGGATAAGGGCGGTATAAGCCCCTCCGGCGCTGTTAAAGAGATAGCTGTGTTTGCTGCCGTCCGCCGGATGGGTAAAAAGCCGGTCCAGGTCATTGGTCAACACCTCAAACCCCATGGAATCGGAGTTGTCAAAAGCAATCAGAAACAAGGCCGGGGGGCCGCCGTCCAGGGTCAGTTCCAGGGGAAGATCGGCCATGTCACCGGGAGCGCAGATCCCTGCGCCGCCGGCGGGAACGGGAAGGCCGATCATCACACAGGCCAGTATCCAGGCGCACCAGGGAGTAATCCATCGGTTACGGAAAACGGATAGTTTCATATCATACCTGCCTTTTTATTTAAATTCACGTTCAATGCCCATTTCCAGACGGGTGACGCCGTAATCCTCGGATGCATATTCAGCCATCACCCGGCCTTCCAGACGGATAGACTGACTGGCGTACAGCTTGATGGATCCGCCGGCGGCCGGAAGCCATCCCACCAGGGCCACCCGCAAGGGGTCGCCGGCCTCAGCCCGTACGCCGTTGATCAAAGTGGTATCATTTATAAACCTCGGAACACGATACTGGGGGAAAACATTGGGCGCGCCGTCAAGGACCCGGCCCAACGAAGCGGTGTCGTACCAGTCGTCGTTTTTACCGGACGCATTCCAGGTTGTCTCGGAAACCATATAATCCGCCCGAATGGGAGAATCGACGGCAAGCTCGGCTGCCGGGTCGCTCACCAGGAACAATGCGTCCTGGGTCACCTCAAGGACCGCGGCTTCCACAAGATTCAGATTCTGGCGGTAGATTCCCACGTTGCGGATAATAAAGGATTCGTTCACCGATGTGCCGGTGGCCGACAGCCCGATGATGGACATCAGCAGGAGCACCAGCAGCGCCACCACGATCACGGACCCGTCTGCGTTTTTGATGATGTTGTGTTCGGATTTCATGGTCTTTCCCTCAACAGGAATTGGCTGCATATGCGCATCTCCCCTATCAGACTTCCGTATCGGTCGCCCAGCTCTTGATGAATTCCACCCGCATGAGGGCGTCATTTACAGGGTTCTGGCCCGCCCTGATGATCGTCACCGTCACGACCCGGGAAACCGTGACGTTTCCTCCGGCCACTGTCCAGATATTTCGGGTGATGATGTCCGTACCGACCGCACCGACCCACCAGTGAACCTCGTACTGGCCGTCGTCCGAGGTCAGGCTTCGGGTCCCTCCGCCGGCCACCGGAAGAAACTCCGCGGCAATGGTAAAATTGTTGGTCAGGGGGTTCCCGACGTAAAGGGGAATTCGTTTGAGTTCCTCCACCCGCGCGTCCATGAATGACAGGGCCATGGTTTTGTCCTGGGATGACCGGACCTTTCGCAAGGCATCGATCTGAACAGCGGCCACCGCCATAAACCCGATGGAAAAAATAGCCAGGGCCACCAGCACCTCGATAATGGTTAATCCCGCCTGGTGCTGGCCGATATCGGTGATGGGTCGAGGTTTCATGCGTATCATCCTTTTTGATTAAAAATCCCAGCGTCCCATGTTCCGGCAGTGAACCTCAGTATTGAACTGGATCCGCCGGAAATTGTCGTTGGGCGCCGGCAAAACCCCGTCGCCCTGAAGGTTGTCGTAAGTGTTTATGTCCGTGTATGGCCGCAGCATGGCGCGATTCCGCACGTCGCCGGAGCGGACCACCAAAGAAATCTGAACGCTTCGGATCGCATCGATATCAGCCGTGACATTGCCATCGGCATCCAGATAGACAAAATCAAGCACATCGACATTTCTGAGCAGATCCGACAAAACGCCGTCGTCGTTGGTTTCACGGCCGAGAGCCCCATTGTCGGGATTGATGGCATACCGGACCCTTTCAGCGGGATCAAGAATATCGCCGTCCGGTTCATTGCCGGTGGTTCCCCCGCCGCGAATATCCATGGTAAACTCCACTTCATCGGCGGTGGCTGTTACAAACCCGGAATCCGCGGTGCCCCTGGGATCACATCCAGCCATGCGCAATTCCCGGGTCATCAGGTCAATGGCGGCCCGGCCCCCCTGCTGCATTTCCAGGGTGACCTCCTGGGTGATTTTTCCCTGTACCTGGCCCTGGTGCGTGACAAAGATGGCGGCTATGACAATGGATGCCATGGCCATGGCCACCAGAATTTCCACCAGGGTAAAACCATTTCTGTTATTCATCTTTTCCATCCCGTTTTTCATTCGGATCCAAACGGTTTGCGGGTCAGGCGATTCGAGACCCGCCGGTGATGCTGATGATGATCCTGAGGGTTAATCCACTGGGGCCGTTAATGGTAATGGTTTGCTCCGGCGCGGCCGTTGCGGACGTCCCCCGATTTGTAAATATAATGTTTGTGATCTCTGATACGGTGATGCCTGGCGGGAGCCGGTGGATCTCTGGTCCCGGCTGATCCGCCGCAAGCAGGGCGCGAATGACGACAACGGATTCATATTGATCGGCTCCGTTTTTATTAAACTCAATGATCCCCTGCCCGTTTTCCTTGACCGCACGCTGGCGCGTGGCTTCGATGGTGGCATGGATGTCGCGCACCGCGCCGTTGAATCGCTGGGTATTGACCCAGACGATAATATTCGGTATCGCGACGGCCAAAAGAATGGTGACAATCGACGTTGCGATCATGAGTTCGATAAGGGTGAAGCCTTTGCTGGATTTCATGGGGTCCATCCTTTCCTGTTTTGCCAATCAAAGCATACAAAAATGATGCCATGATTTTCAAGGCGCTGCGTGTTTATGTCCTGGCAGGCGCACGCAAGATTAGAAAATCAATAAGTTGTGCTGTAATCCCAAAATCTTCCTTTCCTCCGGCCGGCCGGCAATGACCACGGAAAACAAAAACATCCAATCCGCATGTTAAAAAATTTAATAGTTATTTAAAAAAATTTAATGGGCAAGCGATATGATCCCTTCATCCACAACACTCATTCGGTTCCGGGAATCTCATATTCAAAATCCGGTTGAAATGCTTGTTCAAAATTTTTTTTTTGCGGCCCGGTCACGGGCGATTGCCTCCGATTCCGCGCATTGGTTGGGACATTATTTTCTTGACAAAAATAGATTGATTTTGCGATTAACAGACTTTGATAAAAATTAAGAATTATTTTAAGAATTTATCTTAACGTTAACGTAAAGAAAGATTTAAACTTCTGGCATAGAAATTGTATGAAGATCCATACACAGGAGGTCGCTTGAATGAAAAATAATTCCGGGTTCACCATAATAGAACTCATGATCGCCATTGCCATCATCGGAATATTGTCCGCAATAGCTGTTCCGAACATGATCGCGTGGCGCAACAGCATGCAGTTCAATTCCGCCGTCCGCATGGTGAAAATCAGTATAGAAGAAACGCGCATGGCCGCCATCCGGGCCAACATGCCCGCCCGGATGGATTTTACCGATGGCGGCAATTCATTTAATACCATCCGGTGGGATCCGATTGCAAACAACTTTGCCGCTCCCGTGACCGTTTTGCTCCCCCCGGGAATGATCCTTGCCAATTCCAATTTTGGCGGCGACCGGTTGCAATTCAACGGAAACGGGATGCTAAACAACTCATTCGGCGGCACCCTGCGCATTGAAAATTCCGCCGGCTCATTATGCCGCCGGATTGTCGTCGCCAGTCTCGGATCATCTAGAATCGATGCCTGTCCATAACACGCCGGACAGGCGAATATGAGTGACGCGAATAAGCGACCAGGAGAACTTGCATGACGCACACCCAAAAAAACGGATTCAGCATGATTGAACTGCTGATGGGCATGGCCACGACATCCATTGTCATGATCGTCATCGTATCCACCTACACGGTGCAGGTGCGGGCCAAAAACACCCAGGAAATACTGACCGACATGAACCAGACGGCCCGGGCCGCCTTAGAAGTCATGACCCATGAAATCCGCATGGCCGGCTTAGATCCCACGGGAAATGCCGGGGCAGGGATCACCGGAGCTGATACCGGCGAACTGACATTCTCCCTTGACAGAAGAAGCGCCGGCGCACCCGCTCCTATGGCTCCGAACGGGAGCTGCTGTGATCCCAATGAACAGATCCGCTATCGCCTCACCAACGACGGGAATGGTGACGGCGTCAACAACAATATCGCCGGGGGCGTGGAATGTCATCTGGGTCGACGAACGGGCAGCGGCCTGATAGCTGCCCTGGGGTGCGGCGGCGGAACCGGCGGATTGCAACACATGGCCCGGAATGTGGATGTGTTGAATTTCGTTTATATAGACGATGCCGGGGCCGTAATTCCCGTACCGGTGGCACCCAACAGACTCAATGACATCCGGGCCATCGAAGTCACCATTATTGCCAGGGCCGGAACCCGATCCCGCGGTTTTTTTTATGAATTCACCGATGCCGGTGCGTATTTTAATCTTCAGGGACAGCAGATTCTGGCTCCCCAAAATGACGGCTTCCGCCGCCTGCAACTCTCCACCACCATCGCCTGCCGGAATATCGGAATGTAGAAGCAAAAAGGAGACTAAGCGTTATGGAACCTTTCCATGAAAAACCCGCAAACGTTCCCTCCACCGCCGGTTACACGTTCATCGAAATCCTCATCGCCATAGCCATTTTTTCCATAGGCATCATGGCCATAAGCGCGCTTCAGGCCGCATCTCTCAAAACCACCGGAAATATCGGTCAACGGACCCAGGCCTGGGCGCTCCTGGATGAGCGCGCGGAAGCCCTCAAGGTCATGCCGTTTTACGCCAACGATGACGGCATTGATAATGACAGGGACGGAATAATTGATGAGCTGACCGAGGAAATGCCGGAACTGGCAGCCGGCAACTATAACACGCCACGGGCCAACGGGAGATATGACGTTCACTGGCAGGTGGCAAATGATGTGCCCATCCCCCAGCAGAATGAAACCGTTCTGCCCGGGGTGCCGGTGGGGAATTTCACGGTTTCCAAAACCGTTTCCGTTCAGGTCACGCTGGCGGGAGGCAATCCCGCAACCGATGCCCTGGCCGAGGTTGAGTTCGTCAAAACCTGGGCCGCCCAGGGGATTCCATGATCCTGCTGACTATCCGTAAATACAGACGAGACGCTGCGTGAACGAAAAAAATAATCCGGAGGTTTGGACGTGAAAATATACGTGATGAATCAGCAGAAGGCTATGTCCGGCGGCAAATTATCCAAAAGACGCCCGATGGTTGCGCCGCTCCGCAACCAGGAAGGATCGATCATTATAATCGCCCTGATGGTGCTGGTCGTCATGACGGTGATCGGACTGATGTCTTCCCGTACCGTGGTGACGGAAAATTTTATTATCCGCAATCAGGGGATTTACAAACAAAACGTCAACATGGTGGAAGCCGCCATCATGGAAGGACTCCAGCGGTTCATGCAGCTTGCGCCGGATGATCAGGATATTGTTGATGTGGACGCATCCGGCCTGGCGTGGGTCAATAACATGAGAGACGCATGGGCGGCCAACGAATGGTATACGCAGGACTCATCCGACCGGATTCTGGATGCCGGAAATTCAATGGACATCAATACCGCCCAGACACTGGCGGACCGGGGCGAAGCCGCGGCCGGCAACCTCCGGACCGCCTTTGTCGGGTGGGATATCGTACCCCTGCCTGGCGGCGGCAGCGAAAGCCTCGGCGTCGGTTCGAACGATCCTGTCTGGCGGACAGGCCGGCTCATAGGCGAATATGTGTCCCGCACCGGGGGCGCCGCGGATCACGGGTACGGGATGCTGCGCATGGAAATCGGCATCAAGAGACGCATCGTGATCAACTAACCGGCGATGGATATGCGCGATCATCTGCGGGCAAAACATTACCAGTCAAAAACATTTCCGGGCAGATCCGGTGCATCCGCAACAGGTTAAAAGGAAGGTCGATCATGAAAATAAAACAGTTATCAGACATCAGACGGATTTGGAAGCCGGTCGCTGTTCTGACTCTGGCGTTCTGCATGCTCTCCGGGATCGGGGCCGGCCGGGCCGATGCATCATCCTGCATCGCGATAGACGATGTGCCGCTGGACACCCAGGAGCAGCAGGCTCCGGGCATCGTCATGTTTGTCATCGACGATTCCGGCTCCATGGACTGGGAATATATCTGCCAGGGATCCGGCGATGGCAAATTCGAGGACAATATTGAATATCTCTTCGCCAATCCCGGTGACAATGTCTATGGCTCGGGGGACAGCAACGGCACCATTCTGGAAGGGAGCGCCAGCGCCAACAAGTGGCGGTCCCAGTGGGCCGGTCATAACCGGCTGTACTATGATCCGGAGGCCACCTACGCCCCATGGCCCACTTACAGCAACGCGGACCCCAATAATCCCCGGTCCAATCCGGCGGTTTCCGGCAACACCCTGAATTTGAGTGCCGTTTTCAGCTTTGTTCCCACAAGAATTATCGACAATACCGACACCGGGTTTTCAAGAACAGGCGCCTTAAGCACCTGGACAACAGATACCACGGCCAGTGCAGATTATGGAAGCAATAATTTTTACACATCCACAAGCGGCAATACCGCCACCTGGAACTTCACCACCGATCTGGCGACAGGGGGGTTGTATGATGTCGCCGCCTGGTGGGGGTGGGCTAGCAACAACAGCAGCTCTTATTCAAGCAGCGTTCAATATACTGTTAACGGCGTGAATGCGCCGACAGTGAGTCAAAAAGTGAACAGCGGCAGATGGAATGTGATCAGAAATAATGTAACCTTCAGCAACCCCTTCCCGGTCAGATTAATGGTTTCAAGCACGAGCCGCCACTGCGCGGATGCGATGGCCTTGGGTGTGGCAATACCCCGTGCGCATTACTATACGAAAAACGCCACAGGAACCTATCTGGTGAATATCGACGGCGGCACTATCGTATATTACAAATTCACGGACGCCAATAACGATACCATCGTTACCGGCAATGAACTGCAACGTCTGACCACAGCCGAGGCAACGACCGCCGGGATCGTCACCGGCCGGACCTATACCCAGGAGCGCCAGAATTTCGCCAACTGGTATTCGTTTTACCGGAGACGGGAACTCACGGCCAAAAACGCCGTCGCCAACGTGATCAACGACATGCATGGGGTGTATATCGGGGTGCACTGCATCAACTCCGGCCTCAGATCCATCGCCAAGCCGGTGCGGGTGATGTTAAACAACGTGCTTCAGGATCAGTCCGGCACCCTGTTAACGACCGTGTACAACATCAATTCATCCGGAAGCACTCCCCTTCGCATTGGCCTGAAAAATACCGGCGAGTATTTCAGGGGCGCCTACGGCAAGCCCTCTCCCCTGCCGTCCACGGAATTCGCCGGCAACACCTATCCGTTTTTCACGGCGGATAAAGGCGGCGCATGCCAGCAGGCCTTCGCCATTCTCATGACCGACGGTTACTGGAATGACTCCTATTCCGGGGTCGGAAACGCGGATAAGAATGACTCAGGGACCCAGATAGACGGATTTGACGGCCCGCCGTTTGCCGACAACTTTTCCGATACCCTGGCGGATGTGGCCATGCATTATTACGAACACGATCTCAATGCCACATTAAACAATGATGTCCCGACAAACACAAAGGATAAGGCGGAACATCAGCATCTCGTGACCTATACCCTCTCCTTCGGGCTGCACGGGTCCATTGATCAGACGCTGTATCCGGATTGCCCCACAGGGGCATGTCCTCCATGGCCCCAGCCGGTCGCCAACACGAACACCACCATTGACGACATGTGGCATGCGGCGATCAACGGCCGGGGAAAATATGTCAACGCCGCCAGCCCCGGAGAAATGGTGACCGCCATGAACGAGCTGAAGCAGGATATTGAAAGCCGGCTGGGATCAGCGGCGGCCATGGCCACCAGCTCCATTCAGCGCCAGGTGGGAACCATGATTTATCAGGGCACCTACAATACGGCGGGCTGGTTCGGTGAAGTGGCCGCCCTGCCGGTGAATGTGGAGACCGGAACCTTGGGCGCGCCCATCTGGCGGGCCAGCGAAAATATTCCGGCCTGGGTGAGCCGGAACATTCTTTCCTATGACGGTTCCGGCGGGATTATCTTTACGTTTAACAATATTTCCGCCGCACAGGAGACGCTTCTGCAAAACAACGGCCATAACCCCGCACATCTCGTGGATTTTATCCGGGGAGACAAGTCCCGAAATACTTCCAACGGCGGCTCCTTCCGGGTCCGGACCCAGCCCATCGGCGATATCGTGCATTCCGCGCCCACCTACTACAAGGGGATGGTCTATATCGGGTCCAATGACGGCATGCTCCATGCCATTGACGCGGCCACCGGCGCTGAAAAGTTCTGCTATGTGCCGGGCATGGTCTATGGCCATCTGTCCTATCTGGCTCTTCCCGCCTACAGTCACCGGTATTATGTGGATTCCACGCCGACGATTGGCCGGGTGAACAATAAGGATATCCTGATCTGCGGTTTGGGGAAGGGCGGCAAAGGATATTTCGCCCTGGATGTGACCGATCCGAACAACATGACGGCCGGCGATGTGCTGTGGGAATACGCCGGCGACACTGATCTGGGATACAGTTTCAGCGATGCCAAAATTGTCAATACCGAGGCCGGCCGGGTGGTGGTTTTTGGAAACGGGTATGACAGCGTCAGTCAAAAAGCCGTTCTTTTTCTGCTGGATCCGGAAACCGGAGCGGTGGTCAGGAAACTTGACACCCTGGCAGCCGGCTGCAATGGACTCTCCACGCCCAAAGTGGCGGATGTGGACGGGGATGGGCATGCGGATTTCGCCTTTGCCGGAGACCTGAAAGGAAATATGTGGAAATTCGACCTCCGGGGTCCCTCTGCTGACTGGAAGGTCTACTACACCACCGGGAGCCTTCCGCAACCCCTGATTTCGGTAAGGAATGCAAATGGAAATATCCAGCCGATCACCACGGCCCCGGAAGTCATGCTCGATTGCGCCAAATCCGGTTTTGCCAACACCGGTAAGGGACTGATGATAATTTTCGGCACCGGCCGGTATCTGAACAGTGATGACTTTAACGATTTCACCACCCAGTCATTTTACGGAATCTGGGACTGGGGCGATATATGGGAAAAGAAGCCCGGTGGTTATAATGCAGCCAAAACCAAATTTCTGGGAGTGGTGCAGAACAATCGGACACTGTCCAATATTCCCGGCCCATCCCTTCAGGCGCAGACCGTGACATCTTCGTCCGGCGACTGGCTGACACTCAGCAACAATCCTCTGAAATGGTACAATCCGGACGCAAACACCGGAAATCATATGGGCTGGGTTTTCGACCTGCCTGTTTCCGGCGAACGCGGGGTCCGCGAGCCCTCGCTGCGGATGGGCGCTGCCGTTATGGTATCGATCACTCCTTCCTCTTCTCCCTGCGAAGCCGGCGGCAGTTCCGTGTTCTACCAGGTGAGCGCCTGTTCGGGCGGCCGAACGGATGATCCGATATTTGATGTAAACGGCGACGGGAAAATCGACGACCAGGATTTGATTGACGGTCTGCCTCCCACCGGCTACAAATTTGATCAGATGCTGTTTGAACCCATTGAAATCGGCGATCGTCTGTATTTTCCAAATTCCAAAGGCGACGTCAACCCCATACCGGTAAAGCCGAATACGGTGGGGATGACGTTCTGGCGGGTGATTCAGTAAATTTATCATTGACCGTTGATTAAGGAGAAACGCTGATGATACATCCACATAAACATCAAAAAAGATGGCAGGGCCTCATGGCCCTTCTGATTGCGGGTATTTTTGCGGCGCTGGCTTTGCCGGTCGCCGCTGCCGATTCCGTCGACGAAGGATACGGCGCCGTCAAACCGATCCCTGAAACGAGGCATGAGATGAACCGGGATTTCAGGAAGGAGGCGGGAATATATTATGATTTTATCGGGACCGTGGATAATGTGCAGGATGAGGGGATTGTCGTGGGAGATTCGTATATGAAATTCGCCCCTGCCGCCAAAGTGTCCGGCGCCGGCGCCGGCGTGCGGGTCGGGATCATACTCAATAGCAACGGCGAAGTGGTGTTGTGCGAACCTTACCGGAAAATAAGCCGTTAATACGGCAAAACCGGCCGTTAATACGGCGGAAAGGATAGCGGGGGCATGCTCAGAACAATTCTTCTGGCAGGTGTTATGGCGCTCTTTGCAACAGTGGCGGCTGCTGAATATTATCAATACACCGACGAAAACGGCAATCTGCGGTTTACGGATGACATGACCCAGATTCCGGAATCCCGGCGGGAAGCAGTGGAAAAATTCGCATCGGAAAAAAGTTCGATGATGGAGACGGAAGACAACCCGCTTTCCGATACCCCGGAATCTCCGGAAAGAACTGCGGCCCAGGAAACAGAGGTAACACAGGAAACAAATATCGACACGGGGATCAGCACCTTTGAAGAACGGGCAGAGGAACTCAACAGGATCCAGGCCCAATTGAACCAGGTCCGGGCGGATCTTGAGAAAGAGCAGGCGGTATTGGAGGCCCAGGCTCCGGGCAAAAACGCGACAAACAATGAAAAAATCGCCTATTCAGCGAAGGTCGATGCCTTAAACGCCAGAATCGACCGGTATGGAAAAGAGCTGAAGGCGTTTGAGGAAAAAGTCAACGCCTTCAACACGCGCGGCCAGCCGCAGGCACCCTGAAAAACCCGCTGTTCTCAACTCTCAAAACGGGATATCATCATCCAGGCCGTCGGGCCCGCCTCTCGGCACGGATGGCGATGACGGCGGCTCCGGCCAGGCGTCCATGTTGCCTCCCATGCCGGCGCCCGCGCTGCCGTAAGACTGACCATGAGACGACGAACCATACGATGATCCCGGATCCGCATCCGGCGCGGACCGGAACCCGCCGCCCTCGCCGCTTCCGCCGCCCTTGACGTCAAGCATCTGCATCTGGTCGGCCACGATCTCCGTCATATAGCGGGTCGCGCCGTCCTGTTCCCAGGAACGGGTCTGGAGCTTGCCTTCCACGTAAACCTGTTTGCCTTTGGTCAGGTACTTGCCGCAGATCTCCCCAAGCTTGCCAAACGCCACAACCCGGTGCCACTCGGTCTTTTCCTTTTTCTCGCCCGATGCCTTATCCATCCACTCCTCGTTGGTGGCCAGCGTAAAATTAGTCACCGCAACCCCGCTCTGAGCGTAACGGATTTCCGGATCCTTTCCCAGCCGACCGACAAGTATGACCTTGTTCACTCCCCGCGCCATATTAAACCTCGCTTTCCATCTGAATTTGTTATGGTGTTTATAGGTTTGCTACATCCGCTAAGCCTTTAAACCGTTTGTACACTTTGTCATTAAGTCTCAGCGTTACCGTTTTGGTCATGATTTCCTCCTGCTTTTTTTGACAGGCATCCTGTATGTATTTCCGCATATGTTGCCTGCCGGGGAAACACCCGGCACGCTTTATGGCAATATATTATACCAGATCCGCCGGGTTGTCAAAACGCGACCCGGCGCGACCCGCATCTCATCCCGCGCAAAACCCAAAAGCCGGAAATACGCATCAATACCGGATAGGTACGTTACGCGTCAAAAGCATCAAGGGCTTATGCCGGCATCGACATAAGCCCTTGTGCTATGTATGTTTACCGCATCCCCGCGGCCGCATTGTTGTTTCCCCCGTCACGCATTGCCGAGAACACCATCATGATGCATAGACAATTTCTGCCTGCATCACGGACGGCTTCACAGTTATGGTGTTTTGTATTCCACCTCTACCTTGGCATCGCCGGCATAATAGGTAATGGTCGCCTTGTCTCCGGACGCGCCCGGGGTTACAACCGTAATCGTCGATATGGACTTTCCGTAAACATCCGTCGGAGAAACGGTGACAGTAATGTCCATACCCGGCTTATCGTAAAGGATTGAAGCTGCAATCGGAATAAAGGGCAGAGGAACCTCATCCCCGCCGTCAACCAGCGTGAGTGCGATCTCAACACTACTCGAAATTTTATTGGGAATCGCATCTAATTTCCAGCCCGCGATGGATGAAAAAATCAGCGTGCCTTCATCCACCATGGATACCCGGTCATCGCTGCTGGTAAAGACGGTAATCACCCGCGCGGAATTAAGCGGCGAGTAACGGGTGTCGATGCCCGGGTCATAGCCCCCCACATGAATGGTATGACGATTGGCCGGGTACACCAGACGAAGCTGGGCAAGGCCGTGCTTTGTCCGCACCGTTCCCTTGGTGGCTGTTGTCCCGTCGGTTCCGTAAATCGCACCCCCGATAAGGCTGGCACCTACGGCATACTTAATGTTTGCCGTTGTAGCCGTATACCTCTTTGTAGCCCATACCCTACTAACCAAAACTCCTCCAATATCAACGAAACGACTCTTGTCTGCCGCCGGCAGGGTATTGCCGGCCGATTCCAAAAGAACGATCCGATCGTTGGGCTCAATCCCGCGAATAAGGACGCCGCGCGTCACGGTATCGGTAGAAAAATTTTTACCGCCGGCGGCATCTCTCAATCTCGTGTTGCCTGCTACCGTATCGCCGGTCGTTCCAGCGGAAATAACCGAATCCAAGACCCCCAGGTTGATCACCGTACCGTCGGGAACCGCGTTACCGTAGCGGTCGGTGACAATCAGGCCGGCCCTCCGGCTGTAAAATCCCGGGGTCAGCGGTATGCCGCTGTCCCCACCCGCGTTTAAATTGACCACCGCATTGAGCGTCGGCGCACTCAACGCCATGGTATGCGGCGGCCCGGAGGCAATGGAAATCTGCGGACTGACCGTGACCACCGGCGGACTAAGGGATACCCCTGAATCCAGAACTTCGATGCGGATTTCCACCACGCCCGGAAGAACGCCTGACCGCAGGTTAAACGTCGCTACGCCGGTTGCCGCGCCGATCACGATTTCATTAACGCTGGAAACCAGGCCGCCCCCAGGTTGCTCGCCGCTGATAAATTCGCCTCCGTCGGGCTTTGCCAGGAGCGTGACCTTCAAAGAAAGATCAGGGTCAACGACCGTCGTCCCGGTTTCATCCGCAATGCGAACCGTGATGGCCGTATTGTCATTTATACCGACGCCGGTTACCGCGATCTCCATTTGGCTGACGGACTGAATCAGGATGCTTGCGGGGGCGCCGGAGGTGATGGAGCCAAAGCCCAGCGCGGTCGAGGCAATATCCGGATAATCCAAGAGATATATCGTGGCTGTTCCAGGGGTGAATGGCGCCCGTATCGTGAAAGTCGCCCGCCCCGAGGCCGTATTTGCCGGATTAGCCGTCGTTATGGTGCCTCTTGAAGCATAAAGATTAACCGGTGTGCCATTAAGCACCGGATTGCCATGCGTATCCGCGAGGGTTACCGTAACTGTAGCTTCAGAAACACCATTCGCGGGAATGCTTGCCGGTTGAACGGTGATGGATGAATTTGCATTCACCGGCGGTCCCGGCACAAACTTCACCTGGACCTGGTCGGAAAATCCCTCCACAATACTTGCCGTTACCAGCGACACCGCGGTCTGGGTGGTCGACCGAAGGGTTACCTCAGCAAAACCCGAAGCATTGGTATTGGCTGTTGCCGCCGACAACGTGCCATAAGTGCGGGTAAAAGATACTGCTTTTCCGACAACGGGTTTTCCGTCAATATCACGCACTGTCGCACGGATAACGGATAAACTGGTGTTATTCGCAACGATTGCATCTTTGCTGGCGGTCAACACCAGAGATCCGATGATTACAGGTATTGCTGACGCATCGACGGTAATGTCGACGATTCTGGTAATGGAGGAATCCGTGACGCTGCGCGCGCGAACGCGATCCGTTCCGGTTCCGGTTCCGGCCGTATACGTGATCGTGGCCTGACCGTTGATATCGGTCACCGCGCTGGGGGCCGACAGGCTTGCACCACCACTGGCGTTGATCGTTAAAATAAAGGTTATTGTTTCGCCGGGCAGCGGGCTGAGGTTGATATCCCGCAGCGTCGCCGTTACCGTGGACGTGCCTCGCGGATGCACCGTCGACGGCGCTGCCGTCAACAGCATTGTGTTGGGCGCGCCCGCCACAAACGCCACGTTCACGGTGGCGATAAACCCGCTGGCCGTGGCCGTTACCGTGGCCGTACCGGTGGTAGTGGAACTCCGCAACGTCACATCAGCGATGCCGCTGGCATTGGTCGTCACCGTCGGCCCGCCGACCAGCGATCCAAGCGTGGTGGCAAAGGTCACGGAAATACCCGGAGCCAGGTTACCGTCGGTGTCTCTTACCGTAGCACGAATTAATGTGGTGCTGGTGCCGTTGGCCGGCAGGCTGGACGCGCCGGATGTTACCGTCACACTGCCCACTACTGTGGCAGAAGCGTCCACAAGAATATTTGCCGTATTAACGATGGACGTATCTCTGGCGCTGACCGCACGCACCTGATCCGTCACCGGCTGGGTCGTCCCGGCAGTATACGTGATCGTCGCCTGACCATTGTTATTGGTCACCCCGCTGGTGGTTGACAAGCTCGCGCCGCTGAGGTTTATGCTAAGATTAAAGTTGATCGTCTCGCCTGGCAACGGATTCCCGTTGATATCCCTCAGCGTCGCCGTCACCGTGGATGTGCCTAAAGGATGCACGGTCGAAGGCGCTGCTGTTAAAAGCATCGAATGCGGCGCGCCGGATGTGAACTTCACATTCACAGTCGCCGTAATCCCGCTGGCGGTGGCCGTCACCGTGGCTGTACCGGTGGTAGTGGAACTCCGCAACGTCACGTCCGCGATGCCGCTGGCATTGGTCGTCACCGTCGGCCCGCCGATAATCGTTCCCAGCGTAGTAGAGAACGTAACAGGGACATTCGGCATTGGATTCCCGCCGGAATCCCTCATGGTGGCTCGAATCAGAGAAGTGTTTGTGCCGTTAGCCGCCAGGGTGGTCGGATTGGCCGTCAGATTCAAACTGCCGGATAATTTTTCCAGAATCGGGATTTCAATCAATTGCGTCAAATTACCGGCCGTAACCATCACTTGTGCCACGCCGTCCACCAGCCCGGCGATCAGCGATGTGGTGACCGTGCCGCTGGTTCCGACGGTCGCCAGGACAATCGATGGAAATACTGAATTGGCAAAAGTTCCCATGTCGGTCGTGAAAACAACCGGCGTGCCATTGGGAACCGGCTTACCCGCGGTGTCTCTGATCACGGCAGTGATTGCCGATGAGCTGGTGCCATCCGCGGGAATGCTGGTCGGATTTGCCGTCAGCACGATGGAACCGACCGCGACCGATCCATCATCAATAATGATATTGAGCAACTGGGTGACGCCTTCCGATTCAGCGGTGACCTGAACCACTCCGCCGGCAGTCCCCGCGATCAGCGAGGTGGTGACGACCCCGGTGGTGCCCGCGGTCTGCAGGGTGATGGTCTGGGTTCCGTTCGGGAAAGTGGCAAGCACGGGCGGAGGCGCGGGCGTAATCGTAAATGTCACGCTCGTTCCCTGGGGCATGGGCGTACCGGTGGTATCCATTACAGTCGCGGTGATGCCGGTGGAACTGAAACCGTCCGCGGGAATGCTGTTAAGCGTTGACGTCAGGGTAATCGATCCCACCATCGGTATGATGGTATCGACAATATTGACGGTCACCGCCTGGGTCACGCCCCCGCATGTGGCGGTAACCGTGGCCAAACCGGATGTGAGCCCGGCGATCAGCGATGTGTTTACAATCCCTGACGTATTGGCGATATTCAACGCAATTGATGTCGCGCCGTTGGGAAAGGTCCCCAAATTGGTGTTGAAAATCACCGTGGTTCCCTTGGGAACCGGATTGCCGGAGCTGTCTTGGACAACAGCCCGAATAGTCGTGGAACTTACACCGTCCGCCGGAATCTGCGGCGGATTGGCGGTAAGGGTGATCTGTCCGACCACAACGGTCCCGTCATCAAAAAACACGTAAACCGCCTGGGTCACGCCCTCACAGGTTGCCGTGACTTCGGCCACTCCGCCGGCGGTTCCTGCGATCAGGGTCGTGGCCACAACGCCGCTTTCGTCCGCGGTGCCCCTGATAATCTGCTGCTGGCCGTTGGCGAACCGGCCCAGGTCGGTCCTGAAAATGACGACGGTTCCCTTGGGCACGGGATTGCCCGTACTGTCATAGACCGTTGCGGTGATCGCCGTGGAACTCACATTATCCGCCGGAATGCTGGGCAAAGAAGAGGTCAGCGTGATCCAGCCCACAAAAAAACCGTCGGTGGTGATGTTCAATGCGCCGGTGCCGGACACGCTCTGCTTACTGTTGGCCGTTACTTTGAAAATATCGAATCCCGTATTGTGGCCGGCCGTGTAAACAATCCTGACCTGGCCGTTGGCGTCGGTTGTTCCGGTGGGGGCGGCCAGGGTTCCGCCGCTTTGGTTCTGGGTGACCTGGAAATTGAGCTGTTCATCAGCGATGGGGTTGTTGTTCACATCCACCAATGTGGCCTGGACCGTGGTGGCGCCACTGGGGATGACCCGTCCGGGAATGACTTCGACCAGGACACGGTCCGGTGAAAGGGCCTTGAAAAGAACCGTTGTCCGGGCTTTCCAGCCGTTGGAATCGGCGGTGATGGTGGCAGTGCCGGCCGTGATGTCGGCACGCAGGACGACCTCTGCCATCCCGTTTTTATCCGTGGTGGCCGTGGTCGAGGACAGGATGCCCAGGGTGGTGCTGAAAGTGACATCCATATTCTTTGCGGGCTTGCCGTTCTTGTCGATCACCGTGGCCCGGACCGCCGTGGAGGAAGTTCTGTCGGCCGGCAGCCAGTCCGTGCCGGCGACTACGGTGATGGATCCCACCACGATGGCATCCTTGTCCACCAGGAAGGTGACCGTGGCGCTGGTGCCGTTGATGGTGGAGGCGGTCACTTCAAACAGGCCTTCGCCGTGGAACGCGGTGAAATTGATACGAACAACCCCGTCGTCATCGGTGACCTGTTCGAACGTATTGAGGATTTTCGGGTCTCCGGCCTTGCGCACCAGGAACTTGACCCGCTCGTCGTGCAGCCGGTTGTTGTTGACGTCCATGACAGCGGCTTCGATATTGACGGCATCACCGGGGTTGACCACATCCGGGAACGCGTGCATCAGAATCCAGGATGCCGGCCCGGGAACAAACAAAACATCTGCGGACGCGATGAAACCGTCGCTTTCGGCCCGCACGGTTGCCGTGCCGGTGATCCGGGAGGAACGGAGCCGGACTTCGGCCATGCCCCGGCTGTCCGTGACCGCGCTGGCCGCGGTCAGCGTCCCGGCGGTGGTGGTGAAATTGACCCGCTTGCCGGAAGCCGGATTGCCGTCAATGCCGGTCACGGTGGCCCGGATCAGAGTTTGGCTGGCGCCGTCGGCCACCAGGGAGGCGGAACCGGAAATGACGGTGAGGTTGCCGACCACGATGGCCGTGGGATCCACGAGGATGGAAACGCTCCCTCGAACGCCGTTGCTGGCGGTCCTTGCCCCGATAATATCGGTTCCGGCTTTGGAACCGGCCGTGTAGGTCGTGCCGGCTTCGCCGTTGACATTGGTGATAACGCTCAGGGTGGCGAGTGCGCCTTCCCCGTCATTGGAGAGCACGCTGAAAATAACGGTTTCACCCACGATGGGATATCCGCCCGGATCTTTTACCGTAGCCGTCAGCCGCGTGGTGCCGAAGGGGTGGATGACTGTCGGCACGGCCCGGACCGTAAGCGTTGCCGGCGGCAGTGCGCGATAAAATTCCACCTTGATCTGCTGGGTGACGCCCATGGATTCAGCATTGATCTCGGCGATCCCGGCCGTGGCCGGAGCCATCAGGGCCACGGATGCCGTGCCCGCATTGGTGGTGGTGACGGCCGTAATGGTGTTGGTGCCGTTCTGAAAGGTGCCCGTGCTGGTGGTAAAGGTAACCTGTGTGCCGATGGGAACGGATAGATTCTGGGAATCCATCAGGCTTGCGGTAATGGTGGTGGAACTGACGCCGTTGGCCGGCAGAGAGGCCGGCTGAGCCGAAAGCAGAATGGACGCCACGCCGCCGATGGGCACGGATACGGATTGGGACACGCCGTTGCAGGTGGCGGTGATGGTGGCGATGCCGGGGGTGGTGCCTGCCATCAGGGAAAGCGTGACGCCTCCTCCTTCGGTTCTTGCGCTGTAGGACTGCGCGCCGTTTCGGAAAGTGCCCAGCGTCGTGGTGAACGCCACCCGGGTCCCGTCCATGACCGCACCGCCGGAAGTATCTTGAACAGTCGCCTGGATCACGCCGGAAGAAACGCCGTCGGCCGGCAATCCGGTAAACCCTAATGTCAGGGTAATGGAGGCCCCTGACCCCGGGCCCGCGTCCGCGCCCTTTTCGCCGCAGCCGGAACCGAACAATGCAAGAAAACTTATAAGGATAAGAAAAGTTATCTTGGCATACCTGTGTCTCATGGAAGCGTTCCTTTCAAACGTTATATGCTTGTATGGGCGATATCGCATTTTAGCATCAGTCCTGTTTGATCCTGATTATTATTCCACCTGCACCATGCTTTTTTGCTCCAGCTGAACGATCCGGGGAGTGATGAAGATCATCAGCTCATTTTTCCGGCTGGTGGTCTGGACATTTTTAAATAGCCAGCCGAGCATGGGAATGCCTTTTAGAATTGGAAAACCGGTTTCGGTTTCGACCTTCTCGGTCTTCATCACGCCGCCGATGACGATGGTTTCGCCGTCATCCACCAGGAGTTCGGTTTCGGCCTTGTTGATGGACAGAATCGGCACATTTAAGGGTGAATACCCCACGATTTCGTCCTTGGTGGTGACCACCTGCAGATTGATGCGTTTGTCCGGCGTCATCTGCGGCGTAACCTTCAAACTCAGCATGGCGTTGGCAAAGGCGGTTGTGGGCACGCCTTCCGCACTGAGTTCCTGATAGGGAACCTTG
>CAYZXZ010000007.1:0-28308 GCA_964481615.1 uncultured Desulfobacteraceae bacterium
ACATCATGACATGGAACATCGCGCCTGTGAAGATGGGGTTAAATTACCGCTTACGTATAGTTGCCCAAATTGGTAACGTGCGTGATGCCTTCATAATATAAATTCCAACAACTGCTCGCTCTGTATACCCTGCTCGGTGTTATCATTACTGTATCTCCGCGCCGATCATGGCGGCGTTCCAGGTCGTGCCGGCATCGAAAGTATATATCTGATAATCATCTCTTGCTCCAGCAGCCGTAGACAATGGCAACATCACGCCCATAGGCCATCTGTAGCTTGTTTGGTTGCTCCAGGTGCGGGCCCCGGTAGCATCTTGCGTAATTCGCATAACAATACAGCAATACCCAGCAGGGGCGTTTGCAAACACGATGTTGCAACTATTGTTCATCGTCAAGGCAACGGCCCAATTATTTCCATTGTCCAAATCGATTGTCGTGGTCGTGGGTGTGGATGATATGTTCATCACCTGCCGGGCCGGAACCCCGCCAACCTTTCCCGGGCCGATCACTGACCACCATGCTTTTGTCAGGTTGGGTGTTACTACCGCCTGATTGACGGTAACGGTGGTCAACCCCGACCCGGCAGAATAGGATGCGGTGAAAACATCGGTATATCTGATGCCGTCCACGCCACAGTTCAGGCGCACCCGGCGGCCGGGATAAAACCCTTCCTCGCCGGTCTTGTCTTCGGCCACCGTGAATACGGTGGAAGACACGTGTGTTGCTGCAATTCCTGCATCTTGCATTTTTACCGCCTCCAAATGTTGGTTGCGTCTGGGCGCTTATGTTGGATCGTCATTTCATCCCTCGCTGGATGCGCCGGTCAGCTCCTCCACGGAAATGCCGGCCCAGAGGCTGACCAGCAGGGTCAGGGCTTTGCCGAGGTCTGATTTCTGGAGTTCTGACCAGTTGATCCCGGCGGTGGTAATGGTCTTTGTAACCGTAGGTTTGGCCGGTTCTAGGTCCGGAAGCGCGTCGCCGGGCGCGAACGTTGTCCCGTTGTATGTCTGCCCGATCAGGCTTTCATCGTAACTATCGAGCGCGACCATGTTCCCCTTGGAAACCGGCCCGGTGAGCTGGCAGACCGTTCGCACTTTTGATTCTTCATCCAGCTCCGCGTAAAAATATGATTTTTTCTCAGTATCTTTGGTTTTCGGCTTCATAATGCGACCTTCCTTTATACGGATTCAACGACAAACCAACTGACATACAAAGTCCCCAAATTAGTTTTCCGCTGCAATCTCAGGTTGGTGCTCGACGTAAGCCGACCCGAGACCAGAAACATCCTCGCATCCGTTATTGAGGAACCATAATCAATATAAGCTGACAGCACGACGAATGCTTTGTTGAGGTCAACCGCTGTAATCGTGACATTGGTGATGTCTCCGACTACGGTGGTTCCGCTTTGTATTTTCAGTTGCGGGTACGACGTCCATGTCATTTTTAACGTCTCCTTCCATCACAAAGTCAAGGTATAGGGCTCGACCGCGCCCTGTAATTGTGTAATCACCCATTCCGTGGCATCAAACGCCCTCATGACCCAGAATGTTCCGATCTTCGATCCAATAACCCCCGCCCCGCCCGCGCCGTCAACGGTCTGGCTCCCCCATCGGATAGGGATGCTGTTTTCCGTCCAGACGCTAAAATCTTGAGCGGCCGCGCAATAAAAAAGCAGTTTATAGCCGGCAACCGGCGCGGGGAGTTCTAAATAGCATTCTCCGGTCATGCCGACATTGGCAAAACATACGCCGCGCCTGGCCTCGGATTCGGTGATGGCCCGGCCATCATCAGCCTGGGTTACCTGTATAACCTTATTGCCCAATACGATCAGCGCCCAAGCGGAATTGGCTTCCGCCGGTTCGCTGGCCGCAACATTAGCCAGGTTGTTCAACAGCATCCAATACTGGCTGTTGTGATAGACCGACGCCGGCACGTTCAGTGCACCCGTCAGAGCCGACCACCTCCCTTTGAAATTCGCCGACGCCAGGGCCGCGATCAGGTCGTTTGCCGACACGCCGATGGCGTTTGCCTGCTGCGCCCATGTGTTGATCTGAGTAATGAGCGTGGCCCAATGGTCGACCCACGCCTCGGCCGCCACGTCGAATTCATCCGGCGTCATGGTGTCCTTATCAGGGAGGTCGCCGGGGAATTCCGATATGACTTGCGTTATTTTAGGCATGCTTTACTCCTATATTAATGATGCGTATAGCTACGCTAAATCAGCCCCTTGATTTCCAGGTTGCATTTCGATCGCACCGGGCCGGGGATCATGATGTCGAAATTCTGAGGGTATCCATAAATGGTCATGACCTGGTATCCGATGCTCGGGTTATTGAGATCGAAAATGGATGGGATGCCTCGGATCGCCGTCAGCTGACGCGAGACGTAATCAATATTGCTGTTGGCAATCCACATTTCGATATCCGCCCGCTTGGCGTAGTTTCCCTGGTTGAGATAGGTCCGGCCAAGGGCGTCGGTATCCTTTATAGAATAGTCGTCAATACCGGCCTTAACCCCGTACCGGGTAATCCCTAGGGTCCGCGCGTTGCCCATGGCCACCATGCCGCAGGCCGCCGCGAGTGACCTGGCGGTGATGATGATTTCCAGCGTCGCGCCGGACACGTATTTCGGAAACGACCATAGAATCTGAGAGATCCCGTATTCATAAGAACTCCAAAGCCATGCATACCATCCCGAAGCCGGGATAATGGTCCGCAGGTCAAATGTCTCCTCTTTGCTGACCACGGCATCGCGCACCAGTTTCAGCGTCACCGACGTGCCGTAAATCCCGAAAATCCCGACCGAATCCATTGTGTTGGCATCCAATACAACCTCGATGTCGGCGTTGTTTTCCGTCTGGGTGTTGGTGTATTGATCAAACATTTTGCAGCGGTTTTCCGCGCCCAGCTCCATCCACTTGTCGGGATTGTCCGGCGGATATTTGCCCTGGTTGGATCCGGCCAGGCTCTCGTATTCCAGCACCGGGAACCGGGGCGTCGTCCCGTTGCTTTCGAATGAGACCTTTACCTTGTTCCCGGCCGCATAAGTGGCCGCCGCCGCGTATTCGGCGTATGATGAGCCGGCCACGTTCGACGACACAAAAGTAATATCATTTAATATAACGATCTTCATGCCGCCTGCACCCTTAGATAATCCTTGCCTTGCGTTACGCGGTCGAACACCCGGAACAACCGTTTATTGGTCAGATTCTGGTCTCCGGCCGTTTCCCGGATCTGCACAAGGACATCCTTGACCTCGGCCAGCACCTCTTTTACCTCCTGCATCTGGGAGTCCGGCGTGATGTGCTCGGTGCCGTGGAACGTGGTGGCCACCGTGTACCCCCCGTCCGGTCCGGATATGGTGCCCCCGCCGGCAAAACTGGCCGCGGACTTGATGCCGGCTTCCGCGCCCATGTCGGCCGCGGCTTTAAGGGCGGCCAGTTCCGAAGCAAAGGATCCCTTCAAATCGTCATACCCGCCGGCAATAGCGGCCGTCAGGGCCGATGCATAATTGTCGAATGCGGTCTCCAGGCTTTCCGTGGCGTTGATGATGCCGTCGAGCCGGTCCAGTTCGGCCTGCCAGTATTCGATTTCCACTGCGAAACTCGAGCTGTCAAAGGCCGCCTTGGCCGCCAGATATTCCTGCTGGATCTGTTCGAATGTCCGGGTGTCGGCCCGATCGTTTTGCACCTCATTCAGCATTTTCTGATAAATAGATGTGTGGGTGCTCAAGGTGGCTGCCTGCCGCTCCATAATGGCTTGGCGGGCCAGCGCGGATTCCAGCTGTTTTTCGGCATTAGATTTGCCGGTTTCCGCCATGCCCTCTGCCGTATTGAGCACGGCCAGAACCCGAGCCAGGTCGGCCTGATACCCGCCCGGCATGGCGTTGACGCCCCGGCTCGTCGAAAGGAACGTTCCGGCAAGCTGCGGCAACTTGGACAATGCCTCCTGACGGGCAATCAGGTCACTGGAATACATCCCTTTGACGGCCGCCTCGAACTGGCTCCGGGCCGTCTTGTAGCGGATTTCCACGCCGATGAGGCTGTCGCCGGTCAGCAGCGATTGCCGGTAATCCCGGATCTGATCCGCGATCCGGCCGAAGGTGTCGGCCATGCGTTCCGCCTCGGATGCCGCGTTTCCAGCGGCCGATGCCGAAGCGTTCAACGAGCTGATCCGGGATTGATTCGCCGCGTTTTCCGCGTCTATTTTGGTTTGTAGGGCGGAAATATAGGCCGACCGCGCGTCATCGTATCGGGATTCCAGTGCCGCCTGGCCCGCCTGTGCCGCAGATAGCCGGTTTTGCACGGCGCTCGTGTAGGTTGTCCTTGCCGATTCCACAGCGGACGCTGCGGCGGACGCTGCGGCGGCCATTGCGTTGGCTGCTTCGGCTGCCGCGTGGGTCGCGTCTTCAATTTGCCATATCTGCCGGGCGATATCTTCCAACGGGCCGGACAGGTCCCCAAATTGGCGGCGCAGGGCGTTGATATCGTCTTCCCGCTGCATGGCCAATGCGCCTTCAACATCGCCCTGGGCCTGGAGCAGCCGGATGGTGAGTTCCCGCTCCTTGTTACCGATCATCTCCTTACGGATCGCGTCGGAGATGGCCCGCGTCCATTCATCGGTCAGGGCCGTGGCCTCATCAATGGCCATACCGTTATCCGCCAGGCTGTCGCGGTAGGTCTCGCTCTTGGCCGATATATTTTCGATGGCCGCGTCCAAAGCGGATAGCGGGGCCGTATAATCACGGCGCTCACTGGCCATGCCTGCAAGGATAGATGCGCGCCGGCCCGCGAAATAGGCCTCGATGGCCGGGCCGAGCTGCTCAATGGAGGCCGCCATTTCCGCGAAATCGTCAATACGTTCCTGTATAATCGCCCGATCCGGTTCGTCCGTTATCGCGCTCATCGCCGCCTTGAGCGCGTTGGTTTGTTCATTGATGGTTTCCAGATATGATTTCGTCGTTTCTTCATAATCCGTCCGGGCTTTTTCATACGGCGTCGGCCCGGTACCGAGACGGGACGCCCATTGATCCAGATCGGATTCAATTTCCGCCAGCCACTTGACGGCGTTTTGATGCATGCTTGCCAGTCCCTGAGAAAACAAAGCTAATATCGACTCCCACACAGCAGCAAATTCGTTTGCTGCGAAAACCTTTGGCACCAAGTTCTTTGTAAATCCTGATAGGTCGTGCCCGGCGCCTGTAAACAGGTCATCAACAGACACCCCAAGCAACTCTTGTAAAGACCTGGCTCCAATCTGCTCCATCACGTATTCCCGGAGATGCACCTGAGATCTTCTTCCGAATCCGGTCAATCGCGGCATCGCCTCTAACGATTTCCTGGCCTCTGCGATAATGTCGGATTTGATTTTTGCCGTCTCGGCTTCGCCCGGATAGCGTTCGAAAAGCGCGTTGTTTAAAGCTTCCGTGTTGCGGATGATCGCGCTGGTATTTTGCTCGAGGCTCTTGATGAATTCTTTCATATGATCACGGCCGCCGCCGAAAAGCCCGCCAAAGGAAGAGCCGAAGGATGTGCCCAGGGCCATGCCCATCGGCCCACCCATGGCAAAACCGATCCCGGCGCCAAGTGCCGCACCGCCCATCTTGTACGCATTTCCCGACATGGCGGCGTTTATGCCGGCCGACAGGGTGCCGGCAATTCCGGCGACAATATCCTCCTCGTCAAACGCATGGCCAAAGGCGCTTTCGAGCACAATAGACAGATCCTTGATAAATTGACTGCCGTTGATCCCTTCCATAATGGCCTGACTCAAATGGGCGGCGAACATCTCGCCGGAGACATCGCCTAGAGCCGCCAAGTAATCCTTGATGTCATCCAGACGGCCGGATGCCAGGTCCGCAAACACGCCGGCAAGAGCATCCTGGATGCGATCCCGGGTGTTTTCCCATATCTGGTTGATCTCATCGGATGCCTGATAATTGGACCGCACATAATCATCTAAGGCTTTCTGCCTGGCCCTGGTGTAGTTGTCGGCCCCGGCTTCGTTTTCGCCGAACAGCCCGGCTTTGTGGAGCGTTTCGATCTCCTCGAGCTGTCGCTTGTAAACCTCAAGCGGGGTCCGAGTCGCCTCGATCCAGCGGGCGGCCTCATCGCCAATAGCTTTGAGGTTTTTGGCGGCTGCCTCGGCCCGCTTCTCTCTTTCCGCAGCAATAGATTTGTCGAAATCGCTGGCCTCTGAAAATTCACCGGCTTTTGCGGTCATGGCGTCAAACGATTCCCCGACATCATCAGACATTGCTTTAGCGGCCGCCTGAGTGTCTTTCATGGTCGCCACAGACTTCTCCAGCTCGGCGCGGATGGCCATCCCCGGCAGTGGTGCGGTAAGAATATCTGAGATGTCATCAATGCCTTGCTGCACGGCGTTGGTCAAAAAAACCATTCGATCATAGACCTGCTGTCCAATTCCGTCCAATCCGATATTGTCGATTTTTGGGGCACCGGGAATTTTGTTGTAAAGATCAATGAATGTGTTGAGCATCCGAATCGGGCCATTCCATATGGCGTCCGATACCTGCATCACGCCCAGCTCAATAGATAGCAGCACCACGGAAATGGACCGCCCGGCAACCTGAAACGTCCGCATTACCGAGGCCCCGGCGTCCAGTAAATACGATACGGCCGTTGTGGTGTCCTTCGTCAGCTCGTGGATATCCACGAGAGAGGCTTTCATGGAGTCAAACACACCGGCATCCATGATCTTTTTTTGCGTCATGGTCCACGAATCCGCGATCATGGACATCAGCCCATCCCATGAGGTGGCCTGGGCTTCCATGCCGCCCTGGAACCGTTGGAATATTTGCTCCAATGCCGCTGAAATTCCGCCCTGTGTCTTTTCGGCGGAAAGAACCATGTCCTGGCCGTTTTGTGACCACGAAAACGTCACGGAATCGGCTTCCTGCTTTGCACGAACGCCAAATTCTTTTAACCGCTCGAATTCGCCGGTGACGGCATCCGCGAACATCTCGACAGCCGAATTCAGGTCTTTCCCCATGCCGGAAGCGGTATCTCCGAGCGTCCCCAGATATCGCTCGGCATCGAGGCCGTAGGCGGTTAATTTTTGAAAAGCGGATGCGACTTCAAGTAACTGGAATGGTGTTTTTGCGGTAAAATCGGCGATCCAGGCGACTGATTGTTTTGCTTTGGTGGATGATCCTTGCAATGTGGTCAATGCGATTTCAAGGCGCTCGAAACTGGCGGCGGTTTCGATAAACCCTTTGGCGATGGATTTAATGGCATACAGGCCGCCCACGGCCGCGCCCAGTTTGACAAGCTGGGATTGTAGGCTCCGCGCGGCCCCGCCCATCCGATCAAAGCCTTTTTTGCCCTCATCGCCGGCTTTTTTGGCGGACTGGCCCACCGAATCCAGAACCTTGACGGTTCCGTCGTCGGACACCTTGATTTTGAGCTGCAATGTGGCGACGTTGGCGGGCATTCTTACCTCACATCAATTTTGGTGTTTCCAGCCATTGGTTCACCTTACCGAGATCGATCCATTCTTCGTAGGTCAGCATGTCCGAATCCAGCGGGAATCCGGCCGCCTGCAGGGTCCGTATGTCCAAAAGCTTGCGGGTGTAGGGATGAATTTCCTCGACTTTCAATTTGGTGCAATGGAGGCACGCCCAAGCCAGCTCCGCTTCGTCGTATTCCTCTCTGCATGCCGCGATTTCCTTTTCCCCGCACACTTCCCCATTTTTCATGGCCTCAATATCGGCCGCGATGATCAGTTTGGGTCCGTTACATCCCCGCCGGCGTCGAGTTCTTCATCGTCATCCAGAGACGCCGTCTGTTCAAACGCATGGATGGCCAAAGTTTCAATGAGATCCGGTGCATACCGGATCAGCAGATTTTTCCATTCCGGGTCGTATTTGGGCGACTTCGGATCGGACGAGATCACCGATCCGTCTGGCTTCAAAAAATCGCCTTCCCGGAATCCCGCCAGGATTTCAGCACCCTTGGTCTGACGCTGCTCGCCGGTGCAGTTGATCAGTTTGTTGCGGACTCGCTTGGTCATGCCGTTGGTGTAGGCGGCCTGCTCCTTTGCCGTGGGAGTACGGTAATAGAGCACGATGGTGGAATTGGATATGTGGTCACGCAGCTTCAGTACATTTGGTTCCGCCGTTAATTGTCGCGGCATATGATCCTCCTTAAGATTGAATTAACAAGTATTATATCTTTCGTTACCGGCTCCGGTCCGTTCGGTCCGGCGCCGGCAAGTTGTTCGGCTCAGAGTCCCTTCGGGCCGCGATTCACCTCTCAACCCGCGGGCCCTCGAAGCCTCAAGACTCACTCTCACCACTTGCGGCCGCGTAATATTGCTCCAAATCCTTGACCTTGACGATGACCGACCCGTAGGTATCGTCCTCGAGCACGGCCAAGTCCCCACGTTCGGCCAGGCGCTTGCCGTTCACTGAAATCGGAGCCGACAGCACGCCGAGTTTCGGGAAAATCATCATGACCTGGTAATTATGACCGAACTCGTATTCCGCGCCCTCGGCCAGAATAGAGGCCGCGAACGTCTCATTCTGATCGATGTAATTGCGGATAATGTAATCCCGCAGTTCCCGGTCCAGGGACAGGGTCTGGGTGCGGCCTTCCCGGAAATACCGGGAGGCGTAGGCCCCGTCCGTTCCGATGCAGAACTCGATCTGACCGTTATTGTTCAGCGTGTGCTCGATGGAATTAACCTCGCAGGCCAGGGTCCGGCCGCCGCCCAGGTCCGTGCCGTTCCATGTGCCGCCAACGACCAGCGTCACCTTGGATACCCGCAAGGGCGTCTGCGAAACACGGGCCGGAAAGGTCATCCACGCGAGTTCCGCCGGAGCATACAGCACTTTGTAGGTCCGGGTGCCCGTTCCAACCCCCGGCGCGGTGATGGTGATGTCAGCAGGCGCCGCGGCAGATACGGCGGAAAAGGCCACATCCGTCCATACCCCTGCCGAAAGCTCCACACGAATCGCGTGCACCGCGTCGAGTCGCTCAGCGGCGCTGGATCCGGCAACGGCGTTGGCCGCCAGGGTCAGCGGCGTCGCGTTCTCGGCCGCCGTAACGGACTCTTCTATAATGGAGGTCTCGCTTTTGCCGGTGCCTTTGAGCTGGGCCGATATTTCCACCCAGGCGTCCCGGGCGAATTTGGCCGTTACGGAATCCACGAACAAGGAAGCGAACCGCTCCTTGAATACCGTCTTCCCGTAGCGCTGGGCCGCGGTAAGACTTGGCAGGGACCGGTAGACGTCCAGGTCGGCCGACAGGGGGGTGATTGTCTTTTCGTAGCCGGTGGATCCGGCCGCCGCCGATGTCACCGACCCCAAAGCGAAGGCGTAGAGCAGGGCGAAATGCTGCGGCTGGGCTTTCTGGAAATTCAGCCCAAGGGCTGCGGTTTTTCCCAGGCTGTAAATGGTGTCGGCTTCCTCCTTGCCGGTCATTTCATCGGCGTTGTTCTCCCGGATGAATTCCGTGGTGATGATGTCGGACAATTGGGCCAGCAGGGACAGGTCCAAGTCGGCAAACGTGTTGATGGCGGTTTCCCGCGCGTAGGCGGATACCGCGATCTGGTTGAAATTGGCGCGTGTGGATCTCATTTATCACTCTCCTTGATGTCGATATTATCGGTGTCGCCCGCATCCGTAGGCGGGGTTTCCAACGCCGTCGGCCGGGCCTTTTTTTTTAATGGCTTAGGGTCTGGCATCGTGAGCGCGTCAGGGGACTCTGAAGGAATCCGGGCTATCCCTTCGTCCTCCTTCCGATCCGTCCCCCGCTCGAACCGGTCCTCATATCCGGCCGGAATTTCCGCATACGTCCGGCCCCTGACGAATTTTTTTCCTTCATCCGGCCCGCCCATGATTTCAAAACTTTCAACGCCGGGCTTTAATTGATAATTCATGGTCGATCTCCTTGAATGACATATCGATAGGTAATTTTTTTCTTCTGCAAAAACTGGTTGTCGTTGCCCATGGTCTCCGATCCCGTTTCCGACGGCGAAAACGCCTCGATCATCCCGTCGATGTCGAGTAGGTTTTCATCCAGACAGGCATGTATATCGTCGGCCACTTCGAGCACGCCCTTGACGCCAGTGCCGTCGTCGCCAATGATGGACGCTTCCGGCTTGTGGATGGCCACCCACGCGATCAAGGTCACGTCCATACTGTATTCCATGGACGAATCCAGACCCTCGCTCCGGATGATCCCTCCATCCTTGATCCCGATGCACGGGAACTTCACATCGCGTGGGATGAAATCCTCGTGAGGCGCGATAAAGAAATCGCCGGGCCGGATATAGGTCAGATTATCCCGCATTGCTTCGCGTATGGCGGCAATCAAGGCTTTCATCAGAACCCACTCATTTTATCCATGGTGAACGCACGGTCGTCTTTGGATGTAGTCACCCGCACCGGCTGATTGCCGTCGGTGACCGTCGGCTCCGTCGCTCCCAGCTTGATGCCGCCGGTCATGACTTTTTCCAGGAACCGGACGGCGTTTTTGTATCTATCCTTCCGGACGTCCGGTGGTTCGCCGCGGCGAGAACAGAGATGATAGACGGCAATATCCACGGATATCCGACGGATCATAGCCGGTACCGGCGACAGCGGAATGTCGTACCGGCCCTGACAATAGGCGTCGATTTCCGCGTCGGCGTCCGCGATGGCTCGCTCCACAGCGCTTTCGTCGACATCGCCGGTCCCCGCGTCATCAGTCAACTGCACGAGGATGTCCTCGTCGAGCTGCTCAATGATGTCCGATTGGGTGCAGTAGGCCATGGGCTACTCCTCTTTCGGCGGTTCCGCTGTGTGGGTTTCCAGCAGCCTCAGCAGGTCCGCTTTTTTTGCTTTGGCCGGTATTTCGATGCCGAGCTTTTCCAGCAGCTCCGTCAACTCCGGAACGGTCATTTCCTTCGGGTCCTTTTCCGCATCGGCGATCCCGCCGCCTTCTACGACCTCGAACCGCTGTCGCCTGCTCGTGGCCAGCAGCTCGGTCGCGAAATCGTCCGGATATTCCTTTTCCTGGTCTTTGGCGTGCCGCCCGTATGGATGGACCATTACGCTGCCGCCGGGACCGAGGTATCTGATAATCGTCATAACTGTTCCTCCGTTTGAGGCCGAAGCGCGGGATCATTATCCGCTTTTCTCTTTTCCACGCCCCGGCCCCATGTTTGAACCACGCGTTTAGGTTGCGTAGGTATCCTTGAACAGATACCCGGCGTAGGAATCCACCACCACGATGTCGGTTTCTTCCGCCACTTCGTAGACATCCTGATGCTTGCCCGCTTCCCGCCAGGTGGAGATCCGGCGTGGACCGCCTTGCTCGTAGGCAATGCGGGCCTGAAGACCCGCGCACTGGACCTTAAGCCCCATGCGCTTCGGCCGATAATAGAGAAAGCCCATGCCCTTGCCGGCGGTGACGGTCCAAATGTCCACGGCGTTGAAATCGTCGCCGGCCTTGGTTTCCTCGGCGTCGGAATAAATCGCCGAGCCCACCAGGACCTCGTCGAGATCCAGCATGGCCGCGATAAGCTCCTTGGACAACACGCCGCGCTGGGTGTACTTGATCTTGTCCAGCAGGGCGTCGATCTCCTTCATGCCGCCGTAGGTCCGGTCATCGATGAGCAGGCAGTTTGCCCGGCGACCGATGGCCGCCTTGATGGCAAGCTGGGCTTTTTCAATGTCGGCCAGGAAGGTGTTGCCGGATGAGGCCACCCATCCGCCTTCCGCGTCTTCGCCGCCGGAATTGCCGTCCACCCAGGTGGTGCCGGTGACCAAGGCGGACACGAGCCGTTCTTTTTTCAGATCAACCTTGTCGGAGCAGAACTCGATGGCGTCGATGTCCGGATTGAGCACGGGCGCGCCCTGGGATTTCACAAACCGGCGGTCTTCGTCGGTAACTTCCTTGGCGAACGCGTATTCATCCGTGGCAATCGATACGCTGGTGAGGGGATACCCGCCCCGGCGGGCTTCGGTTCCGGCGGCCCTGATCCCGGCTTCATCCCGGAACCAGGCCCCGCGCCGATATTTGGTGATTTTGGCACGGGGGTCCGCGCCGTCTAAGATCGGGAACACCCGATCCGCGATATAATCCATGTTCTTGTAAGCCACCGACACCCCGGCCAGCGGGCCGGATACGATCAGCTCTTTAACATTGGGTTGCGCCATCTTAATGTCTCCTTTTATGCGTCATTAATTGTCAAATCCGATGATTAATGAACCACCGTGCCGAGGCTGTAAATGGTGACCGTCGTGGAGCTGGTGACCACGGCCAGGAACCGCTTGGAATTGTTCTGGGCGATGGTCATGGTGCCGGACAAGGTCACACCGGTGCCGGCGGTCACGGTGATGGTTTCGGCGGCATCCGCGGCGTTGCGGATGGTAAACTCAAAACTGTTGCCCACGCCCGCCTGGGTAATGGCGGCAATCAGCAGGGCAGCCGTTGGGGTGACGTCGCTGCGGTTGTCGCCCGCCGGGTCACGGATGATCAGACCGCCGAGAAGCTGGGCCGCCGTATAGGTGGCCGCATCGGCCGTTGAAATGCTGGATGCCGTGCTCTGTCCGATCAGGGTGCCGTGGCCCTGGGGAAACGGGCCGATCAGCCGGACCCGACAAAGATCATCTTCCGCGCCGGCCGCCTGAACGACCAGCCCCCGTGCCGCTTTCCAGTCCGCGCCGCAATCCTGCCCTTTGCCGGCATCGGCCGCGCCGACGTATTCCGGGCTGACAAACTTGCCGATGCCCAGCGCGGCATTGGCGACCAGTTTCGAATCGCCGATGACGCGCACCTGGGCCGCCTGTCCGGACTCCGGCGCGTTCTGCAGAATCCCCTCCGCGATTTCGCCCGCCGCGTCCGGGCGTCTCACCTTGCCGCTGCTGTTGAGCACGACAAAATGATATTGATCGTCGGAAAGATCTTCCGCCGCCTCATACGAGATGTCCAATACTGCATTTTCAGTAGTCATGTTCCTCTCCTTTTGGTGTTAGGCTTTAAGTTCCTGCTGATACTCGGCAGCCAGATCCGGGTGTTCCCGCTGGACTTCCATGAAGGCCGCGCCGTAGGTCAGAGTTTTGTCCTCTTTCATGCGGGCGGCCACCAGGGTCTCCAGTTTGGCCGCTGCCCCGCCGGTCTTCACGTCCTTGTCGCGGGTGGCCATTTCCTTGAAATCCACCAGCTTCGGAATGGATTCCAGGAAGCCAATGAACCAGTCAAGCCCGGTCTTTTTGTCGCCGCCCTCAGAAAATTCCACCGGTGCGGCGGCGTTCAACGTCTCCATAAACGCCGCCATACCCATATCTTTCCAGGCCGGAGCGATGGTCCCGGCGGCAATGCCGCCGGCGATGACCTTATCTATTTTCGCCTTTGCCTCGATTTTCAGCCGCTTGGTTTCGGCCTCGGCAAATTCCGCCCGGACCGCATTTTCCGCCTCTTCCTTGGCGGTTTTGGCGGCTTCGGTTTTGGCCGCTTCCAGGTCGGCCTCGGAAAACGACGGGGCCGCCGACTTGCGCGCCGTCGCGGCCGGCCACTCCGGAATCTCCAGATCCGGGTCGGCCTGGACCTGTTTCCAGAACTTCAGCGCTTCGATGAACTCGGAAAATTTCATGTTCTTTGTCTCCTTTTCGGTTTGGTTGAGTGTTTCCGTAAACTCAAAATTGATTTCTTTTCCCGCATCCGTAAACGATACGTCCGCCAAGCCCTTGACCGCCGGCGGCATGGCTCCCAGCCATCCCACATGGCGAAGCCTTCCGTCCGGGTAAAACGCGGCGGACCGCTTTTTAAACCGCCCGGACTTCACCATGTCGGCGAATTCCGGGACCACCTGCCTGAATTTCGCATACAGCCGCTTCACGCCGTCGACCACCTCGGCCTTGACGGCCTCCACCCACCCGTAGGCCGGCGTGTCGTCTGACGGATGCCCCAGCACCGCCGGCGGCTCGTGGAACTTGGGATCAAAGGTCTCGACCGCCATGTCGATGAGCAGGTCCCCGTGATAGGTCTTGCCGTTCATGGCCTTCTGGGGGCCGCCCGCGAAGATTTCGATCCAGTCATCGAATCCGGCAAACGCGATGGACTCGCCGGCGGTTTTTTGTTCGTTTTTCATTTGACTCTCCGTTTCGGGTTTCGGCTGGTTTCAAAAAACCTTCGAGACCCCATTTAAACATCATTTAAAAACGACGATCGGTTTTCGCCTCGACCATCTGCCCGCCCGAGGGTGAGATCGTTTAAATTTGGGCCTCTCAGCGCGTCAATAATGACCGCGATTTCCTCCGCAAGGCTGTTTTTCATATGTTTATCCATTAAAATTAGCCTGTTGGCCCATTTCAGACCAGATAACCACCGAGTTCAGCCCGGATTTCATCCCAGTCCTCGTCCTGGATCATCAAGAAGGGCCGGGCCGGGATATCCCCCCAGGGGAGCTTGACGCTCCGGGTGTGGCCCTTCACCGTGGCGGTTACCGGTGACGCAAGTTGTTTGCCGAACGCCTGGGTAATGGTCCGGTCATGGGATTTCACTTTCACTGCAAACGTCCCGAAGCTGCCTTTTTTCGCGCCGAAGTGCATCACGCCCGCCTGCTTGGCCGATGTCCCCACGGTGACGGAATTTTTATCCGCCGCCTGCACCGTGATGTTGTTCTTCAGCACGCCGGTATCCACCAGGGTCTGGCCGCCCTGGATCTTCGCCCGTTTCGATTTCGGCCATCTGTCCGGCCGCCCCCCAACGGTAAAGGTTTTGCGAATGGACCGAACCACGGTTTCGCCGATGGTCCGCAACACCGGCTCCATGTTGTCGACCCGCCGGGCCACCCGGCCCAGGAGAGACTGGACTTCCTTGTCGTCTATGGTCGCGTTGATTTGCATCTTGACTTCTTCATTGCTGATGCGGTAATATATTTATCTACGGGACGGAGGCCGGGACTAAGCGACGCGCCTATGGCCTGCACGATGTCGATACGGGCAGGGCGACGGGCGTGGACAGCACGATCCGGAAAGATTGACTGCCGTCCCATTATTTTTTCCTCCGATACAACAACATCCCTCGCCGATACCCGTTTGGACTATCCAGCAAACTCGCTCCGCCTGCCGTTGTTTGGCCTTCCTGCACATCGTAAACGCTGATCCCCGTCCAGACGCCGCCGTCGATATCCATCACACTGAATCCAGCCAGGTTCTCGCCATCTCCTCGCCAGAATTTAAAATGCCGGCGGCGCAGTATGATCTTACCGGCGTCGTCCTTCATCGGCGTCAACCACATTTCATCCGGATCCAAAACCGTATCTCTGAATAGTGGAATATATTGCCCGCGGTCGCCTTTGGTAATCTTCACCCGGCCGCCCTTTCCCGTGATAAGGCGCTCGGACGCAATGACCGTTTCGCCTATTACATCGAAGGCTTTTTCCATCCCGGGATCGAGACCGAAGGCCTCCCGAAATTTTTCGAGATAAAATCTGCTGGCCTGGCTGTTGCTCATGCCGCCCGCTTTCAGATCCTCCAGCGACGGCAACAGGGCCGGCGCGGGCAGTAAATTCTTAAGATTTGCCGCCGATGGGATTCGATAATCCGCTGCTCCTTTCAGGTTGTCGAACTGCGTCAAATTCTTCCCCTGAGCCATCCGATCATCCACCATGCCGCCCCACACGGTTTTGCCCGGATGATGGGCAAACCCCGGATCCGGCATCAGTGGCCGGGCCGGCATTCGCACGCCTTCCGGCGTGGTGGGCTCGATCAATGTCCCGGTGACGTCTTTGGTCTCCACCGTCAGCCCGTCCCGTTCAATTTCCCGTTGGGAAAGGGTGGTCACCCCGCAGCGGCATCGGAACCCGTTGGGCGGATACCAGGTATCCCAGAACGGATGATCATGCCGGTAGACTTTGCCGTTTAGCGCCCGGTGTTCCGGACGGGTCCGGGAATCGTTGACGGCGTCATACATCCAGTATGGCCTTGTCGCGGCCACCTGGGACATTTGCTGATAACGGCCCACATGAAACGCGGTTTGAATGTTGGTGCGAAAAATGGTTTCAAGTCTCCAGGCTTTGACGCCGGTCCACCCGCGTTTCTCCCAGACATCGGCCAGGGATTTTTTCCACTCCGAAAACGGCGTGCCTTCTTCAAGCGCTCTGGAAAACGAATTAAAGACCTGTTCCAGCTCGGCGCCCTTGGCGATGCCGGAAACGGCAAACGCCCGGACCTTGGCGTCGTCGCGCAGCCTGGAAAACGTCCCCGCGCCCATCCGGACCTTGTCTTTCCAGAAGGCCAGAGCTTCCTCGTTGGGCAGCGGTTTCAGAGACAGCGTCATTGAGTCACCGTGGCCATGCCGTAGAGCTTGGCGTTAAGCAGGGTTTTTTCCATAATTTTTTCAAGATCATCCACGTCCAGCGCCGGATAAAGGTCCAGCAGGGCCGCCATGGCCTCTTCATAGGACCCCGCCTGTTCAATGGCGGCTCTGATTTTAGCTTCATTCCCGGCCATGACGGCCGCCGCCTCCGGAATCACCATGTCCGCGAAATCCTCCAGGGCCTGCTGATCCGGCGTAAACGTCTTTTTCCGCTCCGCGAATTCCCCCTCCAGCCGTTGGGCGGGGTTGATTGCCGGGCTGAATCGTGGACGCGCAGCGGACTCTGAAGCACGGGGATCAACCCCGCCCACGGTTTCCTCGTCGCCTTCGGGTTCCGGAATCCCGTAGGTGTCGTGAAAATATCGCACCGGGACCTTGACGCCGATCTCTTTGGTGAGAATCTTATCCCGTTCCGCCAGCGGCTTGAGATCCTGCTCCTTCTCCGTGCGGATCCACATGCGCGGATAATCTGCTCCTTTACCCCGGCCGTCGTGGTCTCCGCCGTATGATCGACCGCCGCGACGGCTCGATCGATAGGGACTTGTGCTGATCGGCCGTATGATTGGTAATTTCCCGGAGTCAGCAATTCCCAGGCATCCCGTTTTTTCGCTTCCCAGTATGCCTTTTCCTGGTCGGACAGCCACTTCCCCCGGTTGGCTGTGCCCGGGTCGTAATCAAACCCCGGATCAATGCCCACCGGCACCTTTTCCACCGCTCCGGTCCGCGGGTTTTTGTAATCATACGTCTCGACGTTCGGAGATCTGTCCGGGCCGGTCTTGCCCATTCTTGCCAGGTCCCGCTGGGACAGGGTGACCACGAAGCACCGGCAGCCCCATCCGTTTTGGGGTTTATGCGTGTTCCAGAACGGGTCGTCATGCCGCAGAACCAGGCCGTCCCATGCCAGATGCTGGGGTCTCGGATTTTTCGAATCCCCGTGACGGTATTGCAGATAGGGCCGCAAGGCCGTCACGTCGGGATCGGCCATTTGCTGGTAGCGGCCGGTGTTATAGGCCTGTCGCACGTTGGTATCGTAGATCACCTTTGTCCGCCAGTTGTGGCCGCCTTTGTACACCCATCCGGTTTTCTCGACGATCGCGTCAAACCGCTTCCGGAAATCTTCCAGGGTTTCCCCGTCGGTGATGGCTTTGTCAACGGCGCCCCGCAGGTCGATCAGCAGGTCGCTTTTCATGGCCCCGGCCACCATAAAGCCCCTGGCGTGCTGGCCTTTCCACAGGTCATCCCATCGCTCCGTAGGCAGGTTGACTTTCTGGGTAAAGAAATCCACCGCTTCCTGAAAGGGCTTGGCCCCGTATATTTTAACGGTATCAGGCATTGGTCTTGACCTCGTACATGCCCATCAGCTCCGCCGCCGTCATGGCCCGGGCGATCAGGTTCCCCAGGTTGCCGGCGTCCATTTCCGGATAAGCATCGATGATGGCGTCCCGAAATTCCTCCAAAGATGTGGCCCTGGCCAGCACAGCGCGCACGGGTTCGAGCATGGCCTGGATATAGGGATCGGACTCCTTTTCCAGGCGGGCGGTCATCAGGTCGACGGCGTCCGGCTCATCCGAATCGGTGGGCGCTCCGGGGATCGCCCCGATGATGGTCCTGGCCGGGCCAAAGGACGCCTGATTCATTCCAGTCGGCGCGGCCGCGGGCCGCAGCACTTGTTCGTCTTTTTCCGGCTCCGGGATGGCAAATACCCGGCGCACGTGGGACACGGGTATATCCATACGGTCCGCCAGCTTGTCGAAGATCTCGGACATCAGCTTCATGTCCGACGGTTCTTCAAAATCGCCCTGGTATTTCGGTATCCTGGCGTCCCAGCCGTAGTTGAACCCCACCCAGGGCCGGATGATCTGGCTCCGGATGGTGGAGGCCAGCGCACGGGCATCGGCCCGAAGCAGGTCCATGCGAACGTCGTTGTGGGTATTGGCGGCCGCGTAGGAGCCCACTTTACCCACTTCCGCCGTCAACGTGGCGCCCAAAATGGCCTTGGAAATTTCCCGGTTGCCGAAGGACGCCAGGTTCTCATACAGATCCGCGCTGCCTTTGGAGGCGGTTTCTATGAATTCGATTTCCGTGGATTTGGAGATGATGCCGGCGGCGTCTGATCCCAGGGTGCGCACGGCGATCTCCAGGGCGTCTTTGTCCGCGTCGGAAGATCCGGAATCATATTTGCCCAGGCGCAGGGGCATTCCGAAGACTTCTAAAAACACCAGCCAGTCCTTGATGGCGTAGTTCTTGAACAAATACCACCAGGCGCAGATCCGGAAGATGGCGTTGCGCACGGGGTGCCCGCTCATGCCGCCGTAATCGTGGAACAGGGTCTTCCAGGTGGCGATGTCTTCGCCCATGGTGTTGGTTTCGGTGATCAGCCGGGGGATCCGGGTCAGATGCCCGGCCGCATCCCAGAACACAAACCGGTTCTGTTCGATAAACTGCATCTTTTCAATGGCCGCCTGACCCTCGGACACGTCCCAGAATATTTCAAAAGAGGCAAATCCCTTGCCCACGGCGTCCTGACAGGACACCATGATATCCGGCCAGTCGATGATCTCATCGAGCATGGTTTCAACGGCTTGGGCGATCTCGATGTCTTTGCGGTCTTCGGACGCCGGGGTCGCGTGAAACGCCACATCCAGGATCACGTTTTTGCGTTTGCTGATCTCGCCGATGATGTGACCGTCTCGCTCTTCGATGGAATCAAACAGCTCCGCCTGGGAGCGGATGTCGCCGTTGTCGGCGTCCCGCAGCAGGGCCGCCAGGCGTTGGGGCGTCAGGCCGTTGGCCACGTAATCCCGATATAGGTTATTCAGCGGCGCGGCCGCCAGGGGCCGCCGGCTGGGTTTGGTTTCCGGGCGCTGGATAGGCCGGCCGAATTGATCGTATAACATTCAGATCACCATATTCCTGATTGGCGTGAAAAGGGTCGGGATGCGGCGCCGGTGGAGCCCTGGCGACAGGCTTGCCGTTTTTGCTTGACTTGAAATTTAATGTCAATTATATATTTTAGAGTTTTAAGTACACTTTAGTGGAATAAAAGCTCTGAAATTAAAGGATTTATATCATCGCCGATACGGCGCCGATAGATTTTCAGAGTGTTTGCACAGGATGGTTCCGCACGCGGAGCCATTCCTTTGAACCGCCGCAGGTGGGAGACCGCCATGCGATTGAGACAAAACAGGAATAGAAGATGAACTGGGATTGGGAAAAGCTGCAAGAGCGGCAAAAGGAAAGAACATCGAAAACCGGCGGGCCGGTACCGCCGCAGGTGGATGAAATCGTCGAAAAACTGAGAAATTACAAGTTTTTCGGAGGATGGCTGCTCATCGTCCTTCTCCTGGCGGTGCTTTTTTTCGGTTCTTCGATGGTTTACATGGTCGACACGTTTGAAGTCGGTGTTGTTCAGCGGTTCGGAAAATACGTCCGAACGGAAACAGCCGGCCTGAAATTCAAGCTTCCCGCCGGTATCGAAAAGGTGACCAAGGTGCCGACCAAGGTGGAAAAGGAAATTTTCGGCCTGCCGCCGGGCAGTACGGATTATACGCGGCAGGGCGCTGTTGCGGATGATTTTGAAGAAGCGCTCATGCTGACCGGCGATCTGAACGTAGGGGTCGCGCCATGGATTGTACAATACCGGATCAGGGATGCCTATAAATTTCTGTTTCATGTTAATAACGCCCTTTTATTTCTGCGGGACATGTCCGAAGCCTGCATGCGTCTGGTGGTGGGAGACCGGAGTATTAATGAAGTCATCAACAATCGTCGGGAAATCGCCATCGAAGCCCATGAATGGCTTCAGAAGGAGCTGGACGAGGCCGACACCGGCATTGAGATCGTGACCGTCGAGCTCGGCAATACCAACGTTCCCGGACCGGTCCAGGATTCCTTCAACGAGGTGAACCAGGCTGTCCAGGAAAAAGAAAAAATCATATACGAGGCCCGGGAGGAATACAACCGGGTGATCCCCAGGGCCCGGGGCGAGGCAGAACAGGCCGTCAAATCGGCCGAAGGGTATGCCATCGAGCGGGTGAACCGGGCCAGGGGCGACGCAGCCAGGTTTATCAGCCAGCACAAAGAATATGCTAATGCCAAAGATATCACCCGGAGGCGGCTTTATCTCGAAATGATCGCATCCGTGCTCCCGAACCTGGGCGAGGTCTATATTATTGATGCGGATCAGAAAAATCTGCTGCCGCTGCTGAACCTCGGCGAAAAATGGAGTGAAAAGAAATGAAAAATAACCAGATTGTTTTGTTGATTGTTATCGGCCTGGCCAGCCTGGCGCTTTTTTCATCGGTCTACGTGGTGGATGAGACCGAACAGGCGGTGATCACCCAGTTCAGGAAAGTGGTGGGCGAACCCGTAACCGAACCCGGGATTCATTTCAGAATTCCGATATTTCATGAACCGAATTTTTTTCCGAAAAACATCCAGTCGTGGGATGGGGAGCCCGGAGAGATCATCACCCAGGATAAGACCTATATCTGGGTGGATACGTTTGCCCGCTGGCGTATCTTCGATTCTGTGGCTTTCATAAAGAATACGCGGGATATAAGAAACGCTCAGAGCCGTCTCAGCGAGATCATCAACCCGGCGGTGCGTGACGCCATCACCTCCCACAGTCTCATTGAAACAGTTCGCAACAGCAACCGGAAGATGACCTCACTCGATCAGCTCGAGATCGTGACCCTGGAAGGCTCGGATGCGTCCTATACCATTCGGACGGGTCGGGCCCACCTGACCAAGGAGATCCTGAAGGCATCCAAGCCGAAACTGGAGAGTTTCGGCATTGAGCTCCTGGATGTGAAGATCAAGCGGATTAATTACGTTCAGAAGGTACGGACGTCAGTTTACAACCGGATGATCGCCGAGCGGAAGCAGATGGCGGAAAAGATCCGATCCGAGGGCCGGGGGGAGGCTCAGCGCATCGAAGGCGACAAGGAAAAAGATTTTCGGGAGATATTATCCGATGCGTATCGCATCGCCGAGGAAGTCAGGGGAAATGCCGAGGCCGAGGCCACCCGGATCTATGCCGAGGCATACAGCGTCGATCCGGAGTTTTATTCGTTTATAAAGACCTTGGATGTCTACGGAACATCCCTGGCCAAACAGAGCAGAGTGGTTCTCTCCACTGATTCGGAACTGTTGCGGTATCTGAAGGATTTTTCAGGATTGGCCCGGTAACCCGAAAACCGGGAAAAAGCGGTCGACTTCAACGCCGCTTTTTCCCGGTTTTATCTTGCGGACACCTCTGCGGGAATCATTTATCTGCCTTTCCTTCGCTGGTGCCGAGTCCGGGCCAGCAGCTTGCGGTGTTTATGCTTGCGCATCTTTTTTCTTCGTTTCTTGATGACACTACCCAACCCATCACCTCCTTTGCCTGTTTCACGCGGTAAATTGTTTGCAAATTAAAAAATATTATATAACATGAGAAAAAGTGTGCTGTCTATAATTTTTTCGCAAAAGTTTTTCGGGAAAAATATCGGGACCGGATGAATGGGTACATGGGTAAACGTTTCTATTTCAGCGCCGACCAGATCCGGGTGATTAATCATGCGGTTGAAACCGCCGAGGAGGTCGTCGGCAATGATTACAAATTGTCGGCCTCCCAGTGGACCCAGCTTAACTATGATGTGAAAACGGCATGTGAGTTGACGGGCCATGAGATCGTGGATGATCATTTCGCTCAGATCGTCCGATATACCGCAAAGAAGAAGGATGCCTTCCTGGATACGTCGGTGAGGGATTTTTACAAGATCTGCCTGCAGGATCATTCCATTGTCGCAACCCTGAATCAGAATGCGGCAATGGCGCTGTATCCGTTTTCCGTCTACATCATGTGCCATGAATTGATCCATATCGTCCGGTTCAAGCGTTTTCTGCAGCAGTTTGACGCGCCGTTTCCCGAAAAGATGGCCGAAGAAATGCGGGTCCACGAAAAAACCCATGAGATGCTCAGTCGGATCAATATCGAGGGATTGGTGCCGGTTCTTGGATTTTTCTCGGACTGGCGGTGTCCGCCCGATGATCTCCGGGTAGGGGAAAAAAAATTAGGGTTGATCCCTTGACAACCCGATCTTATGGACTATATTTTCATTGATTTTACAGGATATTTTATTCTTGCTTCAATCACGTTTACAAGGAGTAACAGACGATGCCGATTTATGAGTATGAATGTTCAAAGTGCGGTCATATTTATGAAATATTTCAGAAAATATCGGACAAGCCGCTCACCCAATGCCAGAACTGCGCGGGCAGCCTCCACAAGTTGATCTCCCAGAGTGCCTTTCATCTGAAAGGGTCAGGATGGTATGTCACGGATTATGCGAAGTGTTCCGGCGGAGTGTCATCGTCAACAGCAACAACAGCACCATCCAAATCATCCGAAGACAAGAAAACCGATACCGCGTCCGCTAAAACCGATAAGCAGGTTTCGGAATAGCCGGCGACAGGTGTGCCGGTGAGGTGTATTTGTGCTCCGGCAGGACTGCCGGGCCAGCCGGACGGAAGGCGGTCGCCTGTGCCGACATATAAAAAGCAATAACGATGTAACAGTAGAAAGTTAAAAACAGGTTCCCATTCATTTCAGTAAATCCGTAAAATGTTTGAAAAAGGAGAGGAAGGACATGAAAATCAGACCATTGCATGATCGTATTCTGGTAAAACGTGTGGAGGAAGAGTCCAAAACCAAGGGGGGGATCATCATCCCCGACAGCGCGAAGGAAAAACCGGCCGAAGGCATTGTCGTGGCCGTGGGTAAGGGGAAGCGCGGGGAAGACGGAAAACTGATCGAACCCGATGTCAAGAAGGGAAATCGCATCCTGTTTTCCAAGTATGCCGGCACCGAAGTTAAAATCAACGACGAAGAACACCTGATCATGCGGGAAGATGATATTTTGGGAATCATAGAATAATTGATATAGAAATCGGAGGTTGGTGAACATGGCTGTTAAAGAAATTCAGTATGGATTCAAAGCGCGCGAAAAAATGCTCAATGGTGTCCGGAAACTCACCGATGCGGTGGCGGTCACCCTCGGACCCCGGGGCAGAAATGTGGTCATCGATAAATCCTGGGGTTCTCCCACGGTGACCAAGGATGGCGTTACAGTTGCCAAAGAGATTGAATTTGATGATAAATTTGAAAACATGGGCGCCCAGATGGTCAAGGAAGTCGCTAGCAAGACCAGCGACATGGCGGGCGACGGCACCACCACGGCCACGGTCCTGGCCCGGTCCATTTACGAAGAGGGGCTTAAACTCGTGGCGGCTGGTAACAGCCCCATGGCCATTAAACGCGGCATCGATAAAGCCATTGAAGTGGCGGTCAAGGAACTTGCCAAGATGAGCAAATCCGCTTCCGAGCACCGTGAAATCGCCCAGATCGGCACCATTTCCGCCAACAATGACGAAACCATCGGCAATATCATCGCCGACGCCATGGACAAGGTCGGCAAGGAAGGCGTGATCACGGTCGAGGAAGCCAAGTCCATGGAAACCAGCCTCGAGGTGGTGGAAGGGATGCAGTTCGATCGGGGTTATATCTCCCCGTATTTTGTCACGGATTCCGAAAAAATGGCGGTGAATCTGAAAGATCCGTATATTCTGATTCATGAAAAGAAAATCAGCAACATGAAGGATATGCTGCCGATACTTGAACAGATTTCGAAAATGGGTAAACCTTTAGTGATTATCGCCGAGGATATTGAAGGCGAAGCCCTTGCCACCCTGGTGGTAAACAAACTCAGGGGCACGCTTTCCGTTGCCGCGGTCAAAGCTCCCGGTTTCGGAGACCGGCGGAAGGCAATGCTGGAAGATGTCGCCATCCTGACCGGCGGCCAGGTTGTCTCCGAAGATATCGGCGTCAAACTTGAAACCATTACGGTCAAAGACTTGGGCAAGGCCAAACATATCACCATCGACAAGGACAACACCACCATCGTGGACGGCGCCGGTTTTAAAGACGCCTTGGAAAGCCGCGTGAAGCAGATCCGGGCGCAGATCGAGGACACCACGTCCGATTATGATCGTGAAAAACTACAGGAGCGGCTTGCCAAACTTATCGGCGGTGTGGCGGTCATCAATGTCGGCGCGGCCACGGAAACTGAAATGAAGGAAAAAAAGGCCAGGGTCGAGGATGCTTTGAACGCCACCCGGGCCGCCGTGGAAGAGGGGATCGTACCCGGCGGCGGCGTGGCCCTTCTGCGGTGCATCGATGCTTTAGACAAGATCAAGATCAAGGCCGAGCAGAAGCTGGGTGTTAAGGTGGTCATGCGGGCCATTGAGGAACCGTTGCGCCGGATCGCCGACAATGCTGGAGCTGAAGGTTCGGTCGTCATCGACAAAGTCAAGTCCGGGGAGGGCGCATTCGGATTTAACGCTGATACCGGCAATTATGAAGACCTGATTCAGGCGGGGGTTATCGATCCCACCAAAGTGGTCCGGTTCGCTCTCCAGAACGCTGGCGGCGTGGCATCCCTGATGCTGACCACTGAAGCCATGGTAGCGGAAAAACCCGATGATAAGGAGCCCGCTATGCCGCCGGGCGGCATGGGCGGCATGGGCGGCATGGGCGGCATGGGCGGCATGGGCGGCATGATGTAAGATCCATAAGATCCATATTTCGTTCATTTAAGATTGAGATACGGCGCCTTCATGTTTTCGGCATGAAGGCGCTTTTTTTGGGAATGATCGTATGTATCTAAAAAATTGAGATATATTATCATTCCGCATCCCTAATTCACTTGACATGCGCCATAGAGTCGGATAATTTTAATTATGTTTTTTCCGGGCCGTGGAAGCATCTGACGGAACCGGCTGCCCGGATGCGGTTTCATAAACTCTGCGGACTTCAGCAGATTGTTTAAATTTTAAAACAGGCATCGGCCCGCAAGTCGGGGCGCAAACAACGATATGGCCGCATGGGGCGGAGTTTTACATAATCTTTAACAGATAGTGACTCAGAGCTGAAGGAATTAGGAATATGGAGAATATCGGTGTTTTTGAGATGTTCATGAGCGCCGGGCTGATGGTGCAGTTTGTCATGCTGCTGCTGCTGATCATGTCGGTTGCATCCTGGGCCGTCATATTGATCAAGTTTATTCAAATCAAAAAGGCATACACTGAATCGGCCGTTTTCGTGGATTATTTCTGGAAAACCCGGAATTTTTCCGATTCCTTCGCCCGGGCCAGGAATCTGCGATACAGTCCCCTTGCCAGGGTCTTTCGCATCGCATATCTGGAACTGAAAAAAATGGGGGACACCGGCTCCGGCGAACCGAAGCCGGAAAATTCTCAAATGATGATTAATGAGAGCCTGAAAGGTTTCGGCAATATCAAGCGCATATTGAAACGATCCAACAACATGGAATCCATCCGGATGGTTCAGCTGGTGCCGTTTCTGGCGACAACTGGTAACACGGCGCCGTTTATCGGGTTGTTCGGCACGGTCTGGGGAATCATGAATTCGTTTCACGGCATTGCCTATAAAAAGGGGGCCGCCACTATTGCGGCAGTAGCACCGGGTATTTCCGAGGCGCTGGTGGCTACGGCCGCCGGCCTTGCGGTGGCGATTCCGGCGGTGATCGCGTTTAATTATTTCATGTATAAAATTCGGATTATTGAATCCGAACTCGATATTTTTTCTTCGGATTTTTTAAACATCATCGAGGACGATCTTACGGTCTCAGGGGAGGCGTTATTTTATGATCAGTCATAAAGAGAATTCACTGATGTCTGAAATCAACATCGTTCCGTTTTGCGACGTGATGCTGGTGCTCCTGGTCATTTTCATGGTGACTGCCCCGATGATGGTCCAGGGAGTGGATATCGCACTGCCGGAATCCCGCCAGGCGGAGAATCTCGCCACGGAGGAGGAACAGCTGACCATCAGCATCGAAAAAAACAGCAGGATTCTGATCAATGATTACGAGGTCGGGCTCGATTTGTTAAAGGAGAAGCTGGAAAAGATTTTCGAGACCCGTTCCAACCGGAATGTTTTTTTAAAGGCCGATAAAAATATCGCTTACGGAGATGTGGTTGCGGTGATGGCCGAGATCAAGGCCGCCGGAGTGGAAAGGCTCGGCATGGTCACCATGGTCACCGATGAACCCAAAGAAAAATCAAAAAAATCCGGATGAGACGGCGGAAAACTGTTGAAGATTGGAATGCAGCAGACCTCTACCATAGTTTTCGATATTGAAAATCAGGGCCGTACCTTTTCTGTTTTTTTCATGCTTTCGCTGCTGGGACACCTATGCCTTTTCGGAGTGGCGGCATGGGTCCATCTGCCCGATTATTCCATGATGACTTTTCGTGAACCCGCTGCCATCAGCGTGGATCTGGTGGCGTTCAATCCGAATCCGCCCCGCGCCACCATGCAAACGACGCCGTCGCAGGCAGTGCCGGTTGAAACTGTTGCATCAGTGGAACCCTATGTTGAACCCGATCCCATATCGGTGAAAACGGCAATCCAGGATAAAGTGAACCCGTCTGATTTTATTGTAAAGGCGCCCGAAGTGACCAAGACCAAAAAATCTCTCAAAACGCAGACTCTGGTCCCGGAAAAGGTGCTGGAGACGGCTGTCAGGCGCATGGAAAAACAGACCCAAACAGCAACGTCTCAGCCCCTGTCGGATCGCATTGTGCAGCTGAGAAGGGAAGTAGGGGAATATTCCGGCTCGGTCGGTCAGGGTCAGAGCAGGAGTCCCGGTGGATCTCAAGCCCTCGGCGGAATTGGACTGCCTTCCCGCAGGCAGCTGGAGCAGATTGAAATCTTTCAGGCGGAAGTATCGGTCCGATTGAAAAACAATTGGGTCTTTTCAGAAGAGCTGGCGGGCGACACCCGCGGCCTGGAGAGTCGACTGGTCATTAAAATCATGCCCAACGGCAGCATCACCGATGTCTGGTTCGAGAAACGGTCCGGAAATGTCTATCTGGATAGTTCCGCGCATAAGACCGTCATGAAGTCGAACCCGCTTCCGCCGCTGCCGGCGGGGTATGCTTATTATCACCTGGTTGTAGGGTTCACGCCATCTGGCATTTATTGATAAAACCGAAATCATTATAAATGTTTTTGCAAAATGACAAAAAATTCACAAAAAGCCTTATTCCAGATGCCTGAAACCCGAAAAATCACCAGATTTGTCTTTACTTTGTTTGTCTGTGCCCTGCTGACGGTCCTGACGCGAGCGGACACGGCTCTTGCGGCCTATGATTACATCAATATCAGTAATCCGTTTTTGAAAAAAATACCTCTGGCCGTCCCGGTTTTCATGAGCATGACCTCCACGACCGCTGAAGTCGACACCGCCTTGAAGGTCAGCGACCTGATGACCGACACCCTTGAATTCACCGGTTATTTCAAGATGATCGACCGGGGGGCGTTTTTGGAAAAACCTGAGGATACCGGCATTGATAAGGCCCGGATCAATTTCGGCAACTGGACCGCCATCGGCGCGGAACTGCTGATCACCGGCGGCATTCGCCTGGAAGGCGATCATTTGGAAATGGAGTTTCGTCTGTTTGATACTTTCAAGGCGGACCTGCTCTTCGGCAAGCGTTATACAGGAAGCGTAGGCGATCAGCGGGAAATGGTCCGCCGTTTCTGCAGCGAAGTCATCTACCGACTGACCGGCAGGAAGGGATTGTTTGACAGTCAGATCGCCTTTGTATCGACTACGACCGGAAACAAGGAAATCCATCGATGCGATTTTGACGGGCACAATCCTGTGCGGGTGACCCATACGAATGCGCTTACTCTTTCCCCTGCGTGGTCTCCGGACGGATCCAGCATTGCGTTTGTATCCTATGAAAATGGGAAACCCGATCTTTTCGTCCAGCCCCTCAAGGGGAAGCGGACATTGGTCAGCGCGCAGACCGGCATCAACATCACGCCGGCATGGGTGCCGAAAACATCCCATCTTGCGGCCACCCTCTCTTATGAAGGGGATGAGGATATTTATCTTTTGACCGAATCCG
>CAYZXZ010000007.1:28326-36870 GCA_964481615.1 uncultured Desulfobacteraceae bacterium
ACTGACGAACAACTGGGGCATCGACGTTTCCCCGACGTTTTCGCCGGACGGAAAAAAGATGGCTTTTGTGTCCAGGCGCTCGGGAACGCCGCAGATTCATATCCAGGATGTGGCCGGTAGCAATGTCTTTCGCATTACCTACGACGGCAAATACAATACCCAGCCGGCCTGGTCTCCGGCCGGTGATCGGATCGCCTATTCCAGCATGAAAGACGGGCAGATCAATATCTGTGTGATCGGCGCCGACGGCAGGGGGAATCTTCAGTTGACCCACAATGCCGGCAACAACGAGTCCCCCACCTGGTCGCCGGACGGCAGCATGATCGTTTTTAGTTCAACGCGCACCGGAAAATCCCGTATTTTTGTGATGACTCTTTCGGGGACGGATCAGCGGCAGTTACTTGAACTTTCTGGCGAGCAGACTTCGCCGGCCTGGTCGCCGCGGTTTTCAGGGAATTGAAGGATTGGTGGTAACTATTAGGAAGTATTTGATTTTTTAAACCAAAAAGGAGATTGCAATGAAAACAAAAAATGCGTGGCTGGTTGTGCTTATTGCGGGTTTGGCCTTGACAACGGCGTCATGTTCCAAGAAACAGGTGTCTCCGATTGAGCCTGTCGGGTCGTCTCAGGTCGGTGCGCATGAAGTGGATGAAGCTGAGCAACAACAAATCCGGGAACAGGAACTTGAGAGAATTCGTCAGCAGGAAGCGGCCATGAAGCGGCAGGAAGCCGTCCTGCGGCAGTTTGCGGATGAACATGTCTACTTTGATTTTGATGACGCATCCCTGTCGCAACAGGCCCGCCAGGTGCTGATGGAAAAGGCGGCATGGCTCCGGGCCAATCCGAACATTATCGTGTCCATCGAAGGCCATTGCGATGAGCGGGGGACAGTGGAGTATAACATCGCCCTGGGTCAGAGACGCGCCCAGAACATCAAGACCTTTATGGTGAATGCGGGCATCGATGCATCACGGCTTCGGACGGTCAGTTTCGGGGAGGAGCGGCCCATTGATCCGGGCAGGACTGAAGAAGCCTACGCCAGAAATCGGCGCGGGCAGTTCCGGATTGATAGATGATGTCAGACGTCCATCCGGTCGCGTCTTACCGGCGCGTCTGGATGAATCAGGATTCCGGGAGATAAAGCGATGTCCGTCATTCGAATTTGCATGGTTTTACTTGTCGCCGCTGTCTTGTTCTCGGGATGTGCATTGAAAAGGGATGTAGATTTCCTGGATCAGCGCCTTGGGCAGCTGGAAAATGAGAATCGGGAGCTCAAACAGCGACTCCGGCAGGTCGATGACATGATAGACAACCGCAAACAGTCGGAAAACAGCATACGGGACCTGTACGCCGGACAGTATGCGGAATTCGACCAGAACAGGGAGGAGCTCCGGCGGTTAAACGGCCAGGTCGATGAGATGTCTTACCGGATGACCCAAGAGATTCAGGCGGCGGGCAATATCGCCCAGCACGCCCGGGATGCTGCCGCGTCAAACGATAACCGGGTTCGCCGCATCGAACGATATCTGGGGTTTGAAGGCGAAGCGCCGTCGGCAGAGACTGTGGGGCTGTCCGTCAAAACCGATGCGCCGGCTCCGGCGGATGTCACCGAATCCCAGGCCTATACAGCCGCCAAGCAGGTTTACGACGAAGGCGACTGGGACGAGGCCAATCGCCGGTTTGAAGCTTTTCTTAAAAAATTTCCCTCATCACAACTGGCGGATAACGCCCGTTTCTGGATCGGGGAAATCTATTACAACCAGGGATTGTTTAAAAAAGCGATCATCGAATACCAGATCGTGATTGAGACATATCCGAACAGCAACAAGGTGCCGGCTGCTTATCTCAAACAGGGAATTTCATTTCACAGTCTCGGCGAAAATCCCAATGCCCGCCTGGCCATGCAGGAGCTGATCCGGAGGTTTCCGGATTCCAATGAAGCTGGCATCGCCCGCCAATATATGACCCGGTTGCAATAACAGATGCAGCCGGATCGACTGATATGACCAGGGTTGTTGGCATCGATCCCGGCCTGGCGGCGACCGGTATTGCCGTTGTCTGTGGAACGGGCATTACGGTGGCTCGTTACGCCTATGGCCTGATCAGGACTTCGCCCCGGGACGTTCTCTCGGAGCGGTTGAACAAGATTTACACGGAAATATCCGCCTTTCTGGCGGATGAACAACCTTCCCTGATGGTCGTGGAGGACGTGTTTTCACTTGAGAAATATCCCAAGTCCGGTATCATGCTGGGCCGGGTATCGGGCGTTATTCTCCTGGCGGGATGCCAAAAACAGATACCCGTCGTTCAGATTCCCGTCCGTGAAGCAAAACAGATCCTGACCGGAAACGGAAACGCCGGGAAACAGCAGCTGGAAGAAAGCGTACGCCGGCGGTTGAATCATCCGGCGCCTATCAGGCCTTATCATTCGGCGGATGCCCTTTCCCTTGCCCTGATCGGCCTTTTCCGGGGGGGCGGAAACCACGATCAATAAATCCGTCCCCGGAGAAAAGATATCAATGATCGCATATCTTGAAGGAACACTGCTGACAAGATCCGATGACCGGATCATCCTGCTTGCCAGCCAGGTGGGCTACGAGATATATGTGCCATCCTTTGTCATGGAGACCCTGGCAGCCAAGGCTCATGGGGACCCGGTCAGCCTGCACATTTATTACCACCAGACGGAACGACAGCCCAAACCGGTGCTGATCGGTTTTAATCTCGAAGTCGAACGCGAATTTTTTCAGCATTTTATTTCCGTGGAGGCCATCGGCCCCCTAAAGGCCACCAAGGCATTGTCTTTGCCGGTGCGGGAGATCGCCAGGGCCATTGAAGAACGGAATATCGGCACTCTTAAACGGCTAAACGGCATCGGGGAACGGACCGCCCAGAAAATCGTCGCCACGCTCCAGGGAAAGATGGGCAAGTTCGCGCTGATCCGGGAAAACGAGCCGTTTTTGTCTCCGCCTGTTTTCGATTTTGTGGACACAGTCATGACCGTGCTGGTGGGACAGCTGGGGCACCGGCCTAATGAGGCGCGGCAGATGGTGGACGCGGCACTGAAACGCAATCCCGCCATTGCCGATCCCGAGAATCTGTTTGAAGAGGTGTACCGGGGAGAGAGATTGAATGGCGGATGATATCCTGACATATGCGTCCGACCGGCAGGGAATCCTCACGGATGCGATGCTGCCCATGGATCTTGAGCCCGAGATCGTATCCCTTCGTCCCCGGCGGCTCACCGAATATATCGGCCAGGCCAGGATTATCGAAACACTGCAGATCGCCATCGTGGCGGCAAAGCAGCGGGGCGAGACACTAGAACATCTCCTTTTTCACGGCCCGCCAGGGCTCGGCAAGACCACCCTGGCATATATCATCGCCAATGAGATGGAATCCAAACTGGTGGTCACCTCCGGTCCGGCCCTGGAAAAAGGAGGAGATCTGGTGGGGATGCTGACCCATCTCGAGTCCGGCGACGTGCTTTTTATCGACGAAATCCACCGCATGCCCAAAACCGTGGAGGAACTCCTCTATCCGGCCATGGAGGATTTTTCCATTGATTTCATTTTTGACAAGGGGATTCACGCCCGGAGTCACCGTTTCCGCCTCAAGCCTTTCATACTGGTTGGGGCCACCACGCGGGTCGGTCTCCTATCAGCGCCGCTTCGAGACCGGTTCGGCATTTTTAAAAGCCTTGATTTTTACGATGTTGCGGATCTGGAAAAGATCGCCCATCGGTCATCGGCCCTGCTGGATCTGACCATCACTCCCGAAGGCGCCAACCAGCTGGCGAAACGATCCAGGGGCACGCCCAGAATCGTCAACCGTTTGCTCAAGCGTGTGCGGGACTATGCACAGGTCCGCTCCGACGGGCGGATCACCCGGGAAACCGTGGTGGCGGCCCTGGCGATGGAAGGGGTGGACGAGATGGGGTTGACGCCTCTGGACCGGCGCTATCTGAACACCATTATTCAATATTACCACGGCGGCCCGGTAGGGATCGAAGCCATCGCAGCCACCCTCCAGGAAGAAAGCGATACCATAGTGGACGTGGTGGAACCATTTTTGCTCAAAACCGGACTGCTCATCCGGACATCTACGGGCCGCAAGGCCTCTGACGAGGCTTACCGGCATCTCAACATCCCCCGGCCTTCCTGACAAAGTTTCATGATCACGCTTTTGACCGATTTCGGTCCTTCCAGCCCTTGTTCGGGTATCAATGAAAGGCGTGATTCCATCTGTCGATCCGGCCGCCTCTATTGTGGGCATCTTTTGCCACAGCAATCCGCTCGATATTGAAGGGGCCGCCATTCTGATCTATTCTGTCTGCCGCTGTTTTTGCATGGGCATGGCGGATGCCAAGGTTCAGCCGGCGCGGAATTTTGGTAGATAGTCGGCCATGTCAATGTCGATGCCTTCAAAGTTTTGAAAGGTTACATCGTTAAATGGCAAGCCCTGGTCTGTTTTAATGGCACTAAACATTTCCAGGTAATTGAGCAGAATCCGGTCATGCCATTTCAGGCATAGGGTTTCGGCCAACTGCTGGATGACCGCGGGTTCTCCCTCTATTTCAATAAAAGAACCATACGGCATTTGATCCAGGCAGATTTGAGCCCGCTCGAGTGCCCAGGTCTCCCGGTTTTTTTCATAAACCTGGGCAGCGTGAAACCCGAGTGACTCGAGAATGGATCGCATGACGTTGAAATCATCCACAATAACCTCGAGTTCCTTGTGAATTTTGAACTGGCGTGTCCGGCTGTCGTTTTCGGGGGGGTCTGATTTATGGGTCAGGGTCACCTTGTCGGCTTTCCGGAGTCGCAGAAGGGCCTTTTGCCGGTAAAGAGAGTGGTGCCGGTCTTCAAACCGGATATTGGTTTCCCGGACATTCGCCTCGCATGCAGCGCCCAGGGCGGCCAACCGTTCGCGCGTGCGGGCGATGTCGACCAGGTGGAATTTAACCTCGATTTCAAGAAAGGACATGAATTGGTCTCCCATTGTTTTTTTATTATTTGATGGCGTGGAAAAAGTCGGTTGCGAGCGAGCTTGTTATTGTCATCCCAATTTGTTCATAGAGAAAACCGGGCCGTCTGTCAAACTTTTGACTTGTTTTTGCTTGACATCCCAAAACTTTTTCTTTAGATATATCAAATTAATCAAACAACAGGAGCGACGAACATTGAAAAAATATACCTACAGTGCCAAAAGCACGGACAATAAAGGAAAATGGTGGGTGGTCGACGCGGAGGGTTCCGTACTGGGACGTCTTGCCAGTGTTGTGGCCACCCGTTTGCGCGGGAAACACAACCCCATGTTCACCCCTCATGTGGATTGCGGCGATTTCATTGTTGTGGTGAACGCGGATAAGGTCCGGATGACCGGCAACAAGCTTCAGGAAAAGACCTATTATCGGCACAGCGGATATGTCGGAGGATTAAAGTCCATTACGGCGGAAAAACTGCTGGTAAAAAGTCCCGAGGATCTTGTCCGGTTCGCCGTACGGGGCATGCTGCCGAAAAACAGCCTGGGCCGTGATTTGTTTAAGAAGCTGAAAGTCTATGCCGGGCCAACGCATCCTCACGAAGCCCAGCAACCGGAACCGTTCGATGTCGGCAAACTGATCGGATAACCTTGCCGTAATACAACAGTCAATCGGAGTGGAGCATTTAATGGAAAACCAGAATATTTATTATGCAACCGGCAGGCGTAAAACCGCGGTTGCAAAAACATGGTTGAAACCCGGCAAGGGTGACATCGTTATCAATAAACGGCCGATAGAAGATTATTTCGGACTGGATTCCGCCGCCAAACAGGTGATGACCCAGCCACTGATCCTGACTCAGACCGAAGGGGAATACGATATCATCGTCCATGTCAAAGGCGGCGGCATACTGGGGCAGGCTGGCGCGGTCCGTCACGGCATCACCAAGGTGCTGTTCCAGATCAATCCGGAATTCCGACAGGTGTTGAAAAAGGCAGGGTTTGTCAAGCGGGATCCAAGAAAGAAGGAACGGAAGAAATACGGGAAGAAGGGCGCCCGGGCGCGTTTCCAGTTTTCAAAACGGTAATCTTGCGCACGTATCAGTTGGGATTTTTTTCAGGGGATCAGGTGGAAACGGCCTGGTCCCTTTTTTTCTCAGAAGGCAATGGGCCGGGTGCTGTCCCATCTCATGATCTGTTTTACTTTTCCCGCCTGGTTGCATTTGCCGATGATCGTGCGGTTTTTCCCCTGCCGTTTCGCTTCATAAAGTGCGTTGTCCGCATCCTTGATCAACGCATCCGGCGGCTGGGTGGATGTGGGGATCATGCTGGAAACACCAAGACTTAAAGTAATGACGGGGCCGACGGTGGATGACCGGTTGAGGATTTCAAGCCCTTCAACGGCCGTCCGGATGGATTCGGCCACGCGAAAGGCGCCTTCGATATCCGTGTTGGGCATGATGATGGCGAATTCCTCCCCGCCGTAACGGGCGACCAGGTCGACGGAGCGTTTCGCGGTTTCCCGGATGGTATCGGCGATGGCGCGCAGGCAGCGGTCGCCGTTCTGGTGGCCGTAGTTGTCGTTATAGAGCTTGAAGCAGTCCACGTCGCACAGGATCATTGCCAGAGGCAGTCCTTCACGCATGAGCCGGTTCCACTCGCGATAAAGCCTCTCATTGAACTGCCGACGGTTGGCCACCTGGGTCAGCTCGTCAATGATGGAGATGCGCCGTAATTTTTCGTGCGCCTCATGAAGAGCCTTCTCGGCTTCTTTGCGATTAGTGATATCAAAGAAAGATACGATGCTGCTGCTCTGGCCCGGCGGTGTGTAGCTTTTCATGACAACATGCTTCAGGTTCTTTTTTTTATCGACGATCAGGCATTCGTATTCGGTGGGAAGCGGCAGTCCCTTGGCTTTCTGTTTTGCGTGAAACCGCTTGATGCGGAAGAGATTGGTTCGTTCAATGAATTCACCGAGCCGTTTTTTTCCGATGATGTCATCCCGGGTGTATCCGATCAGTTCCAGAAACTGCGAATTGACCATGGAAATTTTCATGTTTTTTTCCACCAGAATGGTGGCGGTACCCGTATTTTCGAACAGTCCCCGATATCTTCTTTCACTGGCCGTCAGAAGGGAGGCTGCCTGGCGGAGTTTGCGGTTGGATCGCTCCAGAGCATCCCGCGCCTGTTTCCGGGAGGTGATATCCACGATGGTGGCCATGATCCGTTCATGCCAGGGTACCACATTGAACCGGATGATGACGTACTTGATTTTCTGATGCTTGTCCACCAGCTTGCATTCATATTCCGTCGGCGTTGATCCGCCTTTGAGTTTCCGTTTGGCATGGAACCGCTTGATGCGTTCGAGATCGTCCTTAGATGAAATCCGTCAGTCGTTTTTTATTGTAGATTTCGCTTTTGGTGTAGCCGATCAGCTCCTCGAACTTTGAATTAATGAGCGTTATCCGCATGTTTTCTTCGATCAGCACCATGGCGGCGCTGCTGTTTTCAAAGATATTGCGATATCGGGCCTCGCTTTTCTGAAGGGCGATTCCCAGTTGTTTTAACTTGAAATTGTCGAGTTCCAGGTCGGTGTTTCGCTTTTCGGCAAGTGTCTGCCTGACGTCGATCCGCTGCAACAGAACATAGACATAGAGCAGCATGAAGGCGATCAGGAAAAAATAGAGATAGGATGTCGGATGGATACCGATGGCCAGGAAGCGGGCGGCAATGACCATCGAGGCGAAAAGGCCGGTCAGCTGCAGCAGATATCGGAAAGAACTCAATCCATGCTGGATGCCGTTTCCCATGACGCCGATCAGCACCAGCAGGATCATGGGGGTCGGCTCTATCGGGTCGCACAGCCACGCCAGATGCGCGGCAGCGATATCCATCTGATTGGCGGCTACGATGAATCGGCGTTTGAGGCCATAGTGCCTGGCCTGAGAATGCAGATAGAGGTGTGAAGCCAGGAAAACGGCCAGAAGTATGAATATCGCCGGCAACGGTATCAGGAGGGGTTCCCGGATATACAGACCGAAATAGACGGCCGCGAGTACCGGAAAAATGCTGCGGACCATTAACTGCAATTCCGGTGCATTTGTCCGCAACGCGCTCAAGATGGCGCTGGAGCGCGTGGGATGCGGCGAGACGATATTGTCCGGATCGACCATCGCCTCCTGCATCGGATTTTCCGCGGCGATATTCACCAGTTCAATGATCTGTGATTCATCCGGGCCGTCGGGGGCGAGGCGCACCAGATCCACCTCCGACTCCCGGGTCGGATCAGCGGCGGTGAACCGGCCAAGGTCTATAATCGGCGTTTGTGGCATATCTTGCGGGTTGGGCGTTGATTTTGCCATATCATGAGTCCCGGCGTGGGGTTGACAAAATAACTAATATTTTTAAATTATTCTAAAAAACTGAAAATTGTCAATAAAAAATAAAATCATCTCTGATTGATTTAAAGATGAATGCCGGATAACACTACACGCGACTTGATGGTTTTTGACAGCCATGCCCCTCAACCGCTTTTTACGGTGGGACAAGTACGCCCGATGA
>CAYZXZ010000008.1:0-9122 GCA_964481615.1 uncultured Desulfobacteraceae bacterium
ATGTCTGGAGCCGATAGTAATAGTCGGCATCCATGATGCCATGCCCGAGCATTTGTCGAAGCGTTTTGTGATTATTGGCAATTTCATGAAGCTTGTCATAATCCCAATTGCAAAGGAGCCGGAGTGACCCAAGAACCAGTATCTTCCATAAATCCATTCCCGCACGGCCATTTCTGGTATCAATGTGGGGCGGGATCAGCTCGGTCAAGGCGTCAAACACCAATATCCGGACTGTTTTGTCGCAATAGATCGCCTGGAGTCCGCGCAGCAACCGCGGAATTTCGTCCCTGGACCGGGGATCGAACTTAATGTGGGCGATAGCGGTTTCACCAAGCTGCATTTGGATGTCGAGCACTTTTCGCATATTTTTTCCTGAAGATGTTGGATTGATGCCGTTGACAGTTAAAATTAAAAAACTTATTTAAAGTTAAATAATAAATAATTTCGATACCATATATCATTAGTTCAAATTTATGTCAAGAAAAATATGCGAGAAAAGTTTCAATTTTTGGAAAATCTTCATATGAAAATAAAATCATAACCGTAAGGATTTTTTAATAATAAATTTTTTCGTTCAGGCACTATTTATGAAGACAATGAGCTGGGCCAGCACGTATCCTCCCAGGCCGAACTGTCCGATGGCCGTATAACCCGTCGCGAACTGGCCCTGTCTGACGTTAAAGTAAAGATTTGAGATGGGGGCGGATAAAAAAAGATATAAAATAAAATCAGGAGATTGCTTGCGATTTTCTATGGCGGGACGAAAAATATACTAGAAAATATCTAGCAATACGCTGACAGTCAATCGGCAATACAGATGGCGGAATCTGTGGCATGGTGACAATAACGCTAAAATTCATCACACCGAACAGGGGGCTGCCATGAATTATTTTATCACGGGAATCACCGGGACCGTCGTTCCAACCATTATCGAAGATTTGCTGAGAAAGGACGCGGATTCCTTTTTCTATTTCGCCATTCGGGGCGATGCAAAGGGCAACGGCATCCAGGAAAGGTTCGATGCGGTATTAAAATCACTGGATGTCAAGCCGGCTATGAAAGCAGGGCTTGCCGAACGGTCGAAGCTGGTTGAAATCGATGTTGAAAAGGAGAACATGGGCATTGATCCGGCCATGTACGCGGAATTGATCGCCCGCACGGACAAGATTCTTCACGGGGCAGCGGATGTGCGGTTTGACCAGCCTTACGAAAAAATTAAAATCGCAAATGTCGAGTTCACCATAGAAATTTACAATCTTTTCAGAAGAATAAAGGAACACCGGCGGGCGACCGGCGCGCCTGAACCCACCCTTTATTATATTTCCACCGGGTACGCCTACGGGATTTACAAAACACCGATTCCCGAGGATTATCCGGAATTTCATCCTGGCAAGCCGGATAACACCTACGCGCAGACCAAGGCCGAGGCCAAGGTTTTCCTTCTGGAGAAAATCCGTATATTTAATGACCGGATCGTTATTTTCGAGCCCACCATCATCGGCGGATCGGCCCGGACCGGTAAAACCAAAACATACAACCTGCACTATGTCGTTATGATGCTCGGCTACCTGGGTAAACTCCCCTTCCTGACCGCGCCGGATAACCGGCTCGATATCGTGCCCGTGGACTGGGTGGCGGCGGTGATCTCCGATATCATGACAAAGGACCAGTATCACCAGGGAGCATTGCGCCTTTCCGTCGGGTCCAGGGGCGCGCCCATTCGACACATGTATGATGTCGGCTATGAATATTACACGGCCAATAATCCGGTGCCCGGCCACGTGATTCATAAAATCCGTTTTGTGCCCCGCTGGTTTTTCTTTTCCATGATCCAGATGCTGAAAGGATGGTATCTGGCGATTTATTTCGTCACCCGGAGCCGGCGATATCACAAACTGGCAAAGGGAATCTCCCTGCTGGAAGGATATTTCCCCTATATCACCGGGTATAAGGTGTTTGAAAACGCCAAAAGCACGGCTCTGATTGAAAAATACACGGATTGCGGACCAGCACCGGCCATTCATGAAATCCGGGATGCGGCGGGCAACATTATTGAAAATGGATATTATAAAAAGACCTTAGCCGATACACTGGAAACCGGCTGGGGCGGAATGGTTGATTTCGAGCGCCTTCAGAAGAAAAGCCGGGCAGCGAGCAAAAGTCCCCAGGCGGCCTTCGGCGTTTCACAAAAATAGCAGGCATGGCGGTTTCGCAACCCATCAATCCGCTCTCGGACCAATGGGTTGCGAAACCGAGTCCATCTGACAACGCGAAGTTTGGTGGAAGCTATTCAAACAGGTAATCCAGATTCCCATACCCCTCAGCCTCCAATTCCGCCCTGGGCACGAACCTGAGGGCCGCGGAATTGATGCAGTAGCGCAATCCCGTGGGCGGCGGTCCGTCGTCAAATACGTGCCCGAGGTGGGAGTCGGCCAGGCGGCTGCGCACCTCGGTGCGAACCATCAGCAGTTTTCGATCCTTTTTTTCCGATAGAGCGTCCGGTGCAATGGGCCGCGTGAAACTCGGCCACCCTGTGCCGGAATCGTATTTATCTCTGGAAGAAAACAGCGGCTCGCCGGATACAATATCCACGTAAATCCCTTCTTCCTTGTGATCCCAGTAGGCGTTGTTAAAAGGCGGCTCGGTTTCGTCTTTCCGGGTGACCGCGTACTGCAAGGGTGTCAGTCGAGATTTGAGTTCGGCGTCATCGGGGCGGTTATATTTTTCAGCAGGCGTCTGGGTTGCCGCCGGGTCCTTTCCCCAGATAGTCTTTAGATAAGCGTCCCGGCCGGAGCTGTGCCGGTAAAATTTGTACCGGACCGGATTTGTTATGTAATAATCTTGATGGTAGTCCTCGGCCGGATAAAAGGCTTCCGCCTTCCGGATTTCCGTAACAATCGGCTTTTCATAGCGGCCCGAACGTTCAAGGAGATCCCGTGATGTCTCAGCCAGTCGTTTTTGTTCTTTGTTATGATAAAAAACGGCCGATCGGTATTGCGGTCCCCGGTCGGCAAAGGAACCGCCTTCATCCGTAGGGTCTATCTGTCGCCAGAACAGGTCCAGCAGAACATCATAGTCGATTTTATCCGGATCATATACCACCTGGATGACTTCCAGATGTCCCGTTTTTCCGGACGACACCTGCTCATAGGTTGGATTGGCTGATTTTCCGCCCATATACCCTGATATCACTTCGAAAATCCCGTCGTTCTTTTCAAAGGCCGATTCCATGCACCAGAAGCACCCGCCCGCAAAGGTCGCCATTTCCGTTTTCGCGGCAGGGCGATCCCCGGAATCCGTTGCATTGTGTTTTTTAGACGCGCTGTCCGCTGCCACGATGCTGATAAGTGTCGTTATCATGATAATCACCAATATGGTTTTGAAATTGGACATGGATGGTATCCTTTCGCCCGGAAAAATCATCGGACCGGGCATTATAAGCAGCGTCCGGGCGAAAAATGATGGAACCTGAAAAGCATTCCTGATGAAAATTCAGGATTAAGGCCCGGGCACCAAATGTCTGCCTATACAATAATGCAGGTTTTCATGTCTGCCAACCGGGAGCAGAGGGGCGTATTGACATGAGTCGCCTTTTATTGCTATATGACTCGTAGTCAATAATTTTTATTTGAAAAGGATCTCAACCATGCAAAACCTGATCTATCGCACGGAAGACGGCATCGGCCACCTGAGTTTGAACCGGCCGGATCACTATAACGCCTTTGAAGGAACAATGATCGAGGAATTCGAGGCGTTCTGGCAGGACCGGCGCTATGACGACAGCGTCCGGGTGATCATTTTGGACGGCGGCGCGGCAAAAGGGTTTTGCGCGGGCCTGGACATCGTGTCCTTCGGCCCTGCCATTTATGAAAAAGATCCCACGACCGCCTATAACCTCCAGGCCCGTATGGCCCGGACCATGCTTGCCATGCGTCAGGCCCCGCAACCCATCATCTGCTGCATCCACGGCGCTGCCTCGGGCATCGGGTTTTCCATGGCCATGGCATCCGACATCCGGATCATGGCTGAAGGGTCTCGGTGCAATGCCGCATATATCAATATCGGCCTGGGAGGCGCGGACATGGCATCAAGTTATTTTCTGCCCCGTCTTATCGGTTCGGGCAGAGCCAATGAATTTCTGCTCACGGGTAACTGGATGAGCGCGGAAGATGCCATGCAGCTCGGATTCGCCAGCCGCCTGGTGCCGAAGGAAAAGCTGGCTGAAACCGCCGGGGAACTGGCGCGGGTCATGGCCGGCAAGACGCCTCTGGCACTGCGCATGACCAAAGAGGCGATCAACGTCAATATGGATGCCGGTGGTCTCGAGGCCTGCCTGCACATGGAGGACCGCAACCAGATGATGATCCTCTATTCGCTGAAACTCTCGTCTCCGCCCGCAAAGGCCTGATCCGGATTTTTACGAAGCCGTCAATGTATAAAAGGTATTGACGCAAAATGTATGAGGATGGATAATTTTTTCAATATCATAACCACTTATTGAGGAGAATCAGCATGTCCGAAGAAAATCAGAAACCATGGCTGCAGCATTATGATGATCATGTATCTCCGGAAATCCAGATCCCTGAAAAAACCTATGTTGATCTTCTTGAAGAAGGACTCGCACATTCTCCGGAAAGACCGGCCCTCTATTACATGGGTAAAATGATCACCTTTGCCGATTTGGATAGATTGTCCCGAAATTTTGCATCTTTTTTGCAGTTGAACGGATATGGCCCGGGAGATGTTGTCGGTATTAATCTCCCCAACATACCGGAATATCCCATCGCGCTTGCCGGAGCATTGAGAGCGGGTTGCGCGGTTACCGGGATATCACCTTTGCTCACACCAAAAGAGATGGCATATCAGATTAATGATTCCGGAGCCGGCTGTATTGTCATCATGGATGCACTTTTTGAAGAGCGGCTTCTAAAGATACAAGATAAAATCCCGAACGCAAAACATATCATGCTTGCAAATGTCGGAACATACCTGCCGGCGATCAAAAGGATACTGGGAAATCTTTTAAAAAAAATTCCTTCGGGAAAAATGGTGCCGATTCCCGGTAAAGAGGTTATGCTGTTCCAAAAGGCCGTGTCAGAATCATACACCTCCTTTCATCAAACAAAACTCACACCGGATGATACCTGTCTGATTCAATATACGGGCGGGACAACCGGCTTGCCCAAAGGAACGGTTCTGACCCATCGAAACCTGGTAGCAAACAATGTGCATGCCAAAGAATGGACGGGCTTTGAAATCGGCAACGATATCCTTTGTTCAGGATTTCCCTTTTTTCACCTTGCCGGCCTTGCATTTGGAATGCTTGCATTGTGTACAGCAAACACCCAATGCCTGATCCCGGACCCAAGAAACACAAAACATATCTGTAAAGAAATCGCATCCAAAAAACCAACCGCCATGGCATATGTGCCGACATTGTATCACATGCTGATGGATGACCCGCTTTTTAAAACCCTCGACTTTTCGTCACTTAAAATCTGTGTTTCAGGCGCCGCACCATTTTCCATTGAAGGCATCAAGGCAATCGAATCCATTATTGGAAAAGGAAAGATAATGGAAGTATACGGCATGACAGAATCCAGTCCCCTGCTTACCATGAATCCGATTCATGGGAAAAAGAAAATCGGTTCCGTGGGGATCCCCATTCAGAATACGATGATTAAGCTCGTCGATCTTGATGGCGGCACAACAGAAGTCAATATCGGAGAAGAAGGAGAACTGATTGCCAGAGGGCCCCAGATCATGAAAGGCTATCACAATAAACCTGAGGAAACCGGAAAGACTTTAAAAGAATATGACAATAAAATATGGCTCTATACCGGTGACATTGCCAGGATGGATGAAGACGGATACCTGTATATCGTAGATCGATCCAAGGATATGCTGATCGTCGGGGGATACAAGGTATTCTCAAGAGAGGTTGAGGAAACCCTGTATCAATTTCCGGATATTGAATTTTGTGCGGTCGTCGGTGTAAAAGATAAAAAACGACCCGGAAATGACATTGTAAAAGCCGTGCTCCAGTTGAGGGAAAAAGGCAGAAAAAAAGATGCCCAGGCCATTAAACAGGAGGTAACCGAATACTGCCGTGAAAATATGTCTCCATACAAAATCCCCAAAATTATTGAAATTGTGGAGGCAATCCCGCTGACGGCGGTCGGAAAGGTTGATAAGAAGGCCTTGCGATAATTTGAACCATCTATGGCTGGGAGGGTTCTGTTGCCTGCCGTGTCATGTCCCTGACGTTTTGCAGGGTTTTTTCTGCAGTATCGGCAGCGTCCCTGGCGCGGTCCACGCGCTCGATATTGTTGACCCCGGCCTCGTCTTTTGTGGTCAGATCGGAAACCGCCAGGATGCCTACGATGAGCGCGGCCATCAGTAAAACAACAAGCAGGATGCCTTTCATGCTGTCTTCTCCAGGTTTTTATTCCATTTTGCATTCAAGATGACATCAAGGCGGCAAGGAGGAGGCGACGCAGGCTTACTGCCAGTAAGTCGAGGAGCCGACGACGCAGCCAACACAGATGCCGCTTGAATGCGAATTTGAATTAGCAGAGGATCAACCAGCGTAGAACGTTCATTCGATGCTCCTTTTTGCCCCAGGGGTTCCCATCACAACCGGTTGATCATGGAGGCCATGTACCCGGCGCCGAAGCCGTTGTCGATATTGACCACGGCCACGTTGGAACTGCAAGAGCTGAGCATGGAAAGAAGGGCCGTCAGGCCGCCGAAGCTTGCGCCGTAGCCCACGCTGGTGGGGACGCCGATGACCGGCTTGTCCACCAGGCCCGCCACTACGCTGGGAAGAGCCCCCTCCATGCCGGCGACCACGATCAGCACAGAGGCGGCCTCGATTTCGTCCTTGTATGCAAACAGCCGGTGAATGCCGGCCACGCCCACGTCGAAAATGCTTTTTACGGAATTGCCCATGGCCCGGGCGGTCAGAAAAGCTTCCCGAGCCACAGGGATGTCCGTGGTGCCGGCGGACATCACCAGGATGACGCCCTTTCCCGTGATCGGGATTTCACCTGCGGCCCAGATAAGCATCCGGGCGTCGGCATGGTAGGTGATATCCGGTAATTGATCCCGCACTTGCCGGGCATTGTCCGCATTAATGCGGGTCACAAGGATGATGTTTTCCCGCGGCATCATTTTTTCCATGATGCCGATGATCTGTGCGGCGGTTTTGTTTTCGCCGTAGATCACTTCGGGAAATCCCTTTCTCAAGGATCGGTGATGATCGATATGGGCGTATCCGATATCCTCCACCGTCAAATGTTTCAGCGTGTCAAGGGCGCTATCAACGGCAATATCGCCGCGGGCCACGGATTGGAGCAGGCTTTTGATTCGGTCCGGATGCAAGGGGTGCCTCCCAAAGGTTATATAGATTATCTGATTTCCTGTTCCTTGATGCCGCCGGCGGGCTTCCCGGGCGTTCCCGGCTTTGCCGGCGCTGGTTTGGCTGCGCCGGATCGTGCCACTTCATCCACGCGGAAGCGCAAATCCTTGACGGCCTGCTGCAGGGATGCGATTGAACTGAACAGGGTTTCCGACGTATGGGCCATGTTCTGTTGAATGATTTCGCGCTCGGATTTAAGGGCCGCATGCAGCATATCGTTATTCACACTGGATGCAGCGCGGTTTTCGATTTGTTGAAGATTGTTTTCAATGGCAGACTGGGCCTTGCTGATGCCGCTGATGGCCGTTTCGGTCTGTGACGATAAAAGATCGATCCGCTGCCGGAGGATGTCGATATCTTTTTTCAGGGCGTCAACATCGGCGGTGATCCGCCCCGTGGCAGTCTTGAGGTCGGATTGGCCCGCCTTTCGCGTTTGCAGGTCGGCAGCGGCTGTTTCAACGGTTTTGAGCTGAGCTTCCATGCGCGACATGTCGGTCTGGAAGACGGTTTTCTGGTCGGCCAGCTGTTTTGTGACTTTTTCAAGGGTTTTGTTGACGTGTTCGGTCAGAACGGTGATTTCCATTGATCCGTTTTTGCCCACTGCATGAAGGCTTTTCCTGAGATCATAATACCCCAGGGCAAAAGCGGCACCCATGACCACAATACCGATCAGGATGAGCAGCATTGGCCGCCGGCCCGCATCGACCCCTCTGGGCGGCCTCGGAATCGGTGTATCCGCCGGGAGTTCATCGGAGAGGGGGGCGCGCAGGTCGATTTTAAATTTTTTCGTCTCAATATCCGTCATTTCTATTCCCATTCAATAGTGCCAGGGGGTTTTGAACTGATGTCATAAACCACCCGGTTGACACCGGCGACCTCGTTGATGATCCGGTTCGAGATTTTCGCCAGCAGCTTTTGGGGCAGGCGGGCCCAGTCCGCGGTCATGGCGTCTTTGCTCGTCACCGCCCGGATGGCCACGATATTTTCATAGGTGCGCTTGTCGCCCATGACCCCAACGCTCTTGATGGGCAACAGAACAGCAAAGGATTGCCATACTTTTTTATAATACCCTGCAGCCTTGATTTCTTCAAGCAAAACAGCATCCACGTTTCGCAGGATCCGGAGCCGGGCAGGGGTGACTTCCCCGATGATCCGGATCGCCAGGCCTGGCCCGGGAAATGGCTGGCGCCACACCAGCTCATCGGGGAGACCAAGTTCCGAACCAAGGGCGCGCACCTCGTCCTTGAAAAGCAATTTCAACGGCTCGATGAGCTTGAGTTTCATTTTTTTAGGAAGGCCGCCGACATTGTGGTGGGATTTGATGATGGACGTGGGGCCGCCGAACGCCGACCTGGACTCGATGATATCCGGGTAAAGGGTTCCCTGGGCCAGAAATTCGGCATCCTTGATTTTTCCGGCTTCATCCTCGAACACCACCATGAAGATTTTGCCGATGATTTTCCGTTTTCGCTCCGGATCGACAACCCCTTCCAGCGCGCGTAAAAACAACCTGGATGCATTGACATACCGGATATTGAGTTGCAGGTGCTGTTTGAAAAGTGTCTTTAAACGTCCGGCTTCATTGTGCCTCAGCAGACCGTTGTCTACAAAGATGCAGGTCAGGCGGGCCCCGATGGCCTTGTGGATCAGGACCGCGGTCACGGAAGAATCGACCCCGCCGCTTAAGCCCAGGATCACTTTT